>DATIUN010000074.1:0-5102 GCA_035466795.1 Azonexus sp.
AAAGGTGAATGCCGTCGCAGCCTGATTCCCGATTCTGCCTCCGCGAATTTCATCCAGAGGCTGACCGCGGCCCGTACCAAACTGAAAGGCCAGCGGATCGACATTCTCGACGATGCGCACCAGTTCGATGAAGGTGTGGCCATCCTTCTGGTCAACGCTGGCCTTGACCTGGCCGCCATCGTCGTCAAAGCTGAAGGTGCCGTCCGGGCCGACAATGGCCTTGGCGACCTTGATGAAGCCCCGCGGATTGTTCTGCACCGCACTGTCGCCGGCGTTCGGCAGGTCCGGCGCGGCGACCTCGGCGTCGATCTTGGCTGCCTCGTTGGCGCCAACGAGCAGTTCGCGGCCATCGGCCAGCGTGAGTTGAACTTGCCCGCCCTCGGCAGTCTGAACGACATCGCCCTCACGAATCGGATCGCCGCTCTTCAGACGACGGACGTTGCCGTCCGGGTCGCGGGCGAATGCTTCACCGGTGATTTTCCCGACGCGGGCGATGACTTCAGCCATGACACTTCTCCAGCCTAAATTAGCAATGCCGGAAGTTTACGGTGTCGTCAGCGGTGAATCTATTGCACCAAGGTACAGTTGAGTGGCATTTGCATGACTAATTTCACGCTCGGCGTCAAATTCTTACACCGTTGACCCGCAGCGAGAGCTGCAGGCGGTCACGCACTCCGAGCTTCTCAAAGATGGCGGTCAGGTGCGCCTTGACCGTGCGCTCCGTAATCACCAAGCGGTCGGCAATTTCCTTGTTGCTGGCGCCATTGGCAATGAGGCGGGCGACCTGGACCTCGCGTTCGGAGAGCAATGCGCTCCAGTCGTCATTTTCGGCACTACCAGGCAGTTGACCGAGACGTCGTGAAGTCGCGCCCACCAGTTGCCGCAGCAGCGACTGGCCAACCCAGAGTCCGCCGTTGCTGACCACCACGGCGACCTGCCGCAACACAGCGGGCGCCGATCTGGAGTTGCAGCAACCGGCAGCCCCGAGCGCCAGCGCCTGCAAGACTTGGGTCTCGTCCGGCTCGTCACTAAGCAGGACAACGGGTTGGCCGCCGCTGCCGTCGATGCCGGTCAGCGCAAGTTCGACCGGTTCGCCGGAGCGCAAGCGGGACCAGATGACCCCTGCCCCCGTAAAGCGCGCATCGGCAAGCAGATCACGACGCAAGAGATGGGCCGCCGGCATGGCTTCGAGCCAGGTTGGCAGCGGACTAGCCTCACGATCGATGATCCAGTGCTGCATTATCTTTCGGACAATGCCACGCTCTTGGCTCGCAACACTGGCTTGAGAAGGTAGGCCAGCACGCTCTTCTTGCCGGTGATGATGTCGACCTCGGCCACCATGCCGGGAATGATCGGCAGATTGGCATTGCCGAAACCCGGCTTGTTGGTGCGCACGCGAACGGTGTAGAAGGCGTTCCCCTTGTCGTCCATCACCGTGTCGGCGCCAATATGCTCAAGCGTGCCTTCGAGGCCGCCGTAGACGGAAAAATCGTAGGCGGTGAATTTGACGACTGCCGGCTGGCCAGGATGCAGAAAAGCGATATCGCGCGGCAGAACACGGGCTTCCAGCAACAGCGCATCCTCCAGCGGTACGATCTCGATCATGTCCTTGCCCGGCTGCACCACACCACCGACGGTATTGACCAGCAGGCGCTTGACCGTGCCCTTGACCGGCGAACGGATCGACGACTGCTTGACCCGATCCGACAGCGCCACGCTGCCTTCCGCCAGGCTACTCAGCTTGGCGTTGGTTTCGGAAAGCTCCTTGCCGGCATCGTTGCGGAAGTTCAACTCGACCTCCTCGATCTTGCGCTGCGCTTCGTTGATGGCCGCCTGGACGCGGGTAATCTGTGCGGCGGCCATGTCGCGTTCGCCGCGATAGCGCGACACATCCCGCTCCAGACGCAGCAGTTCGACTTCGGACACCGCCCCGGAATTGATCAGTGGCTTGGTCACCGACAACTCTTTGGAGGTCAGGTCGTAACCCTGCGATGCCTGAGCACGCTTGGCCTGCGCCTCGTTCAATTCCTGCTGGCGCTGGACAAGCTGTTGCCTGGCGATCGACACCGCGGCATTCATTTCAGCACGCTTTGCCTCGTAAAGCTGAAGCTCCTGTGCCACCACGTCCGGCGCTTCATTCATCACGTCTGGTGGCGGCACGAAGGGCTTGCCGTCCGACATTGCCTTCAACCGGGCCGCCCTGGCCACCAGGCCAAGATACTGGGCCCGATTTTCCTTGACCGAAGAAACGAAGCGCGTTTCGTCGATCTTGATCAACAACTGGTTTGGTTGCACCACCTCGCCTTCGCGCACCAGTATCTCGGACACCAGCCCGCCATCGATGCTTTGCAGCACCTGCACCTGTTTTGACGGAATGACCTTGCCCTCGCCGCGTGTCACTTCGTCAAGCTCTGCCACCGCCGCCCAGAAGATGAACAGCGCCATGACTATCCCGATCGAACGCAGCAGCACGCGTGCCCGCAATGGCTCCTGGCGCAGGATGGCGACATCGGCGTCGGTCGAAAAGTCGACCGCCTCCCCCTCCTCCTTGCTCGGCAGGCGACCGAGCACGCGTTCGACATGCGGCTTGCCCTTGGCGGCAATCGCTTCGAGCCTCGCATGCAGCCAGGCGCCCAGTGACTGCGGTTGCTTCATGACGCCCTCCCGATCTGGCCGCTCTGCAGCGCCTGGATGACCTCATCGCGCGGGCCATTGGCGACCACCTGCCCGTCATCAACGACGATGATGCGGGTCGCCAGATCAAGCAGGCTGTTGCGGTGGGTGACGATGATCATCGTCTTGTGCGCCGCGACGACCTTCAGGCGTTCCTTCAACTGCTGCTCGGCGCTGTAATCCATCGAACTGGTCGGTTCGTCGAGCAACAGGATCGGCGGATCCATCAGGAAGGCCCGGGCGATGGCGACGCTCTGGCGCTGGCCGCCGGATAGGGTATCGCCCCGTTCGCCGATCAGCATGTCGAAGCCGTCCGGATGGCGATTGACGAACTCGGCCAACCCGGCGACTTCCGCTGCCGCGACGATGGCCGCATCATCGGCATAGGGCGCGCCAATCGCAATGTTGTCGCGCAGCGTCCCATAAAAAAGGGTTGGATCCTGCGATACATAACCGATATTGCGGCGCAGGTCGGCCGGGTCCAGCTGGCGGGTATCGACGCCATCGATCATCACCGCGCCCTCAGTTGGCCGGTAGAGACCGAGCAGCAACTTCTGCAGGGTGGTCTTGCCGGAACCGACGCGACCGATGATGACCACTTTCTCGCCGGCGGCGATCCGGCAACTGAAGCCCTTGAGTGCCGGCAGCGCTGACCCGGGGTAGCTGAAATCGACCTTGGCGAACTCGATGTCGCCGCGCAGCTCCGGACGATGGACGAAATTCGCGTCAGCGGGGCGCTCGACCGGTTTTTTCATGATCTCTTCGAGCGAAGTCAGCGAGGTCTTGGCATTGTGGTACTGCATCAGCAACCCGACCATCTGCCCGAGCGGCGCCACGGCCCTTGACGCCAGCATGGTGCAGGCGATCAGCCCGCCCATGGTGAGCTGACCGGCGCCGATCAGATAGACCCCGGCAATGATGACGACAATGTTGACCGCCTGCTGCGCCTCCAGCGCCCCGTTGGTCGCGGCGGCGGAAAGAAAACGCATCTGGTTGTTGACGCGGGCAACGAAGGCGACCGACTTCTCCCACTTCGACTGCATGACGCTCTCGGCGCCCTGGGTCTTGATCGTCTCGAGCGCCGTCAGGCTCTCGATCAGCGTCGCATTGCGCAACGCCCCGGCGCGGTAGGTGGTTTCCGAGAGTTCATGCATTTTGTGCTGCAGGACATAGGCATAGATGACGACGACGATGATGGCAAGCAGTACTGGCAAGACAAGTTGCCAGGCAATCAATGCGATGACGAAAACGAAGAGCAGTGCAAACGGCAAGTCGATGAAGGCGGTTACCGAAGCCGAGGTGATGAAGTCGCGTACCGCCTCGAACGAACGCAGGTTCGACGAGAAGGCGCCTACCGCGGCCGGTCGCGCTTCCATGCGCACACCGAGCACGCGATCCATGATCTGCGCCGACAACTGCATGTCGATTCGCGCGCTGGCGAGATCGATGAAATAGCCCCTCAGCAAACGCAGCACGAAATCGACGCCAACCAGCAGTACCACCCCGAGGGCCAGAACCCAGAGAGTCTCCATGGCGCGGTTGGGAATCACGCGGTCATAGACGTTCATCGTAAACAGCGGCATCGCCAGGGCGATGACATTGATCAGCAGCGCCGCGCTCAGTACATCGCGATACACCGGCCACTGGTCGGCCAGCGCACCCCAGAACCAGTGGCGTAGCTTGACGTCGCCAACTTCGGGCGTGCGCTTGTCGAAGCGAAAATGCGGGCGGGCAAAGATCGCAACACCGGTATAGCGCTGGGCGAGTTCATCCCGCGAAAGCTGGACCGAACCCTGGCCGGTTTCCGGAAACAGCAGGCGGGCGGTTTGCCCGGTTTCATCCCAGCCGAGCAACACACAGGCTTCATCGCCGGCGGTCAGCAGTACCACTGGCAGCAGCGCGGTATCGATGTGATCCAGCGGGCGCCGCACGACCTTGGCCGCGAGCCCGGCCCGACTTGCAGCACGGGCGAACAACGAAGGCGTCAGCGCGCCCTTTTCGAGCGGCAAGCCGGCAGTCAGCGCCGCGCGCGTTCCAGGACGACCGTGGAAGCGCGACAGTTCGACAAGGCAATCAAGCAGGGGATCGTAGTGGAGGATATCCTCGCGCACACCCGGCTTGTTGCCGCTGACAGGCACGGATACGGGCTGTTTCTCGGTTTCGCTCATGCACACTCCATTTGCCAGCCATTTTAGCGTAGGGGTGTCGAAACCCCTGTGAAATATCTGACGACCCATGAGGGGTATCGCTCTGGCCATGCCACCGTCACCAGCGGGGCCCGTAAAATGAAAAAAGGCGGCCGCAGCCGCCTTTTCAGGAGCCTCAGCGGATCAGGCCACCAGCGGCACGATCAACAACGCAACAATATTGATGATCTTGATCAGCGGATTCACTGCCGGGCCGGCCGTGTCCTTGTAGGGATCGCCCAC
>DATIUN010000075.1:0-2235 GCA_035466795.1 Azonexus sp.
AGCGGGTGGCGAACATAGCGGACCGCCGCCTTTTCCTCGCCGGCGGCCTTCAGTTCGCAGTCGCGGTCGATGGTGAAACCGGCCGGGGCATCGCCGCCAGCCAGCCAGTCGGCCATCGCCGAGGTCGGCGAAAGCTGGGTATGGAGCAGCGTCAGCGGGAAATCGTCGAGGCAGTGGCGCAGATGCTCGATAACTTCCTCGGCCTTGGCTGGGCTGCCGGCATCGACGCACAGCCAGCCATTTTGCGGATCGATCCAGACGAAAGTGCTGCGGCGGCGGGTGAAGGCGCGCGGCATCAACTCCTCGGTGACGCGTTCGCGCAGTTCCTTCAACTGCTTGCGACCCGGCGCATAGCCCTGCTGGACTTCCATCGCCTCGGCGCGCTCCCTGACTTCGTCGTTGACCACCGACGACGGCAGCAGGCGCTGTTCGACGGACAGGGTCAGCAGCCACTGGCGGTCGAGCGCGAAGACCAGCGCGCCATCGCGACGCGGTGAAATCCAGCCGCGGCTCAGCGGCTGGTTGCTTGGGCACTTGACGAACGGGCCGCGCGCCAGTTGTTCTTCAAATTTGGCGAGGTCGATGTTCAACGGCGTCGGCAGGCGGTAGAGCTGGAGGTTTCTGAACCACATGATTTGTATCGCTTAACGTTTCTTGAAAATCAGATCCCAGACACCGTGACCGAGGCGCAGTCCGCGGTTTTCGAACTTGGTCAGCGGCCGATAATCGGGACGCGGGGCGAAGCCCGCCATGGGTTCGACCGAAGGTCCGGCAACGGTATTGGCCAGCGACGGCTCGTCGGAGAGCACGTCGAGCATCTGGTGGGCGTACTCTTCCCAGTCGGTGGCACAGTGGAAGTAGCCTCCAGGCTTCAGGCGCGAGGCCAGGAGCGCGACGAAGCGCGGCTGGATCAGCCGGCGCTTGTTGTGGCGCGCCTTGTGCCACGGATCGGGGAAGAAGATGTGAACGCCGTCGAGCGAGCCTTCGGGCAGCATGTCGCGGACGACTTCGACGGCATCGTGCTGGCAGATGCGCAGGTTGGTGAGGCCGCGCTCGGCGATCTGCTTGCACAGCGCGCCGACGCCCGGCACATGGACTTCGACGCCAAGGTAATCGTTGTCGCGACAGGCATCGGCGATCTTGGCCGTGGTTTCGCCCATGCCGAAACCGATTTCGAGGATTTTCGGGGCATTCCGGCCGTAGACCGCAGCCAGGTCGATCGGCTGCCGCGCATAGGCCATGCCGATCTTCGGCATCAGCTCGGCGTAGTAGCGCGCCTGCGCTTCCGACATGCGGCCGGCACGGCGGACATAACTCTTGATGTGGCCATGGCCCTCGCGGCCTTCGGTGTATACGCCCTCGCTCACGAACCGATCAGTCCGCTGGTCGGCGACGACGGGTCGGCGGAATAGAGCTTGCGCGGCATGCGGCCGGCGAGATAAGCCTCGCGCCCGGCCTCGACCCCCTTCTTCATGGCGCTGGCCATCAACAGGGGGTTCCCGGCATGGGCGATGGCGGTGTTCATCAGCACGCCGTCGCAGCCCAGTTCCGACGCCAGCATCGACGATGATCGGCACCTTGGCGTTGTCAATGATCAGGCGCAGGTTCCACGGATTCAGGATGCCCATCCCGGAACCGATCAGCGAGGCCAGCGGCATCACCGCGACGCAGCCGATTTCCTCCAGCATCTTCGCCTGGATCGGATCGTCCGAGCAATACACCATGACGTGGAAGCCGTCCTTGACCAGCGTCTCGGCCGCCTTCAGCGTCTCCGGCATGTTCGGAAACAGGCTTTTCGGGTCGCCAAGCACTTCCAGCTTGCACAGCGGGTGGCCGTCAAGCAGTTCGCGCGCCAGGCGCAGGGTGCGCACGGCGTCGTCGGCGGTGAAGCAGCCGGCGGTGTTGGGCAGGATGGTGAACTGCGATGGCGGCAAGGCGTCGAGCAGGTTGGGCTGGCCCGGCTCCTGGCCGATGTTGGTGCGGCGGATCGCCACCGTGATGATCTCGGCGCCGGAGGCGTCGATGGCCGCGCGGGTTTCGGCGAAATCCTTGTACTTGCCGGTGCCGACCAGCAGACGGGAACGATACGCCGTGCCGGCGATGGTGAGTTGATGCATGGAATTCTCTCTTTGCTTAGCCGCCGCCGACGGCGACGACGATTTCGAGCTGGTCGCCGGCGGCGAGTGCCGTTTCGGCGTGCTGGCTCTTCGGAACAATTTCACCGTTGCGTTCGAC
>DATIUN010000076.1:0-1916 GCA_035466795.1 Azonexus sp.
GTCGAGATCGCCACGCCCAACATCTACGCCGACCAGATCGAGTGGATGCACAGAAACCTCGCGCGCCGCGACAGCGTCATCATCAGCCTCCACCCGCACAACGACCGCGGCACCGCCGTCGCCGCCGCCGAACTCGGCCTCATGGCCGGCGCCGACCGCGTCGAGGGTTGCCTTTTCGGCAACGGTGAACGCACCGGCAACGTCGATCTCGTGACCTTGGCACTCAACATGTACACCCAGGGCGTCCATCCCGGCCTCGACTTTTCCGACATCAACGCCGTCGCCCGCACTTTCGAACACTGTACCCAGCTCCCGATCCACCCGCGCCATCCGTACGTCGGTGATCTCGTTTTCACGGCCTTCTCCGGCTCCCACCAGGACGCCATCAAGAAGGGGTTTGCCGCTCAAGAGGCGGATGAGCAATGGTCGGTTCCCTATCTCCCGATCGACCCGGCCGACGTCGGGCGCTCGTACGATTCGGTGATCCGCGTGAACAGCCAGTCCGGCAAAGGCGGCATCGCTTACCTCATGGAGACCGAGCACGGCGTAATCATGCCGCGCCGCTTGCAGGTCGAGTTCTCCGGTGTCGTCCAGCACCATGCCGAAACACATGGCGGCGAAGTGAGCGCTAACGATATCTGGGGCCTGTTCGCACAGACCTACCTTGAAGGCAGCAGCCCGATCCGCTACCGGGAACACCACCTCTACGAGCACGGGAGCGCCCAGGGCATCCGCCTCGGCGTCGACATCGACGGTCGCCCCCACCTGCTCACCAGCGAGGGCAACGGCCCGATCAACGCGGCGATGCATGCGCTCGAAAGCGCCGGCATCCATGTGCAGGTCCGCAACTACGAGGAGCGCTCGATGGTGCCGATGGGCGAATCCGGCAACGCCCAGGCTTGTGCCTTCGTCGAAATGGCCGCTACCGGCAAGGGCGAAGTTTTTGGCGTGGGTATCGACAGCAACATTGTCACCGCGTCGATCAAGGCCATCATCAGCGGCATCAACCGCCTCGGCATCAGCGCGCAGGCCATGCCGGCAGAGCAGGCAGCCTGAGCCGGGCGCGACGGGCAGCAGCTTTCAGCTATGAGCGCCCGAGCGGGCGCTGGGCAACATCCGCGCTCGATGCATGTCGATGCCGCCACTCGCGGGGTGAACAACCATGCCAGTTGCGAAAGGCGCGGGTAAATGCGCTGGCGTCGGAGTAGTCGAGCACCGCCGAAATCCTGCCCAGCGTCATGTCGGTATCGAGCATCAGGCGTTCGGCAAAGCTGCGCAGCACCTTCTGCATTATTTGATGATAGGTCATTCCTTCACGTTCGAGCATCCGGTTCATGCGCCGCCGATTCATCGAAAACTGGGCGGCAACCGCGTCGAGCGAGCATTTGCGGACCGCCACCAGGCCGCGGACAACGCGCTGCACCTGTTCGGGAAAATCCAGATCTCGCTGCCGGGCGACGGTACTCAGGCGTTCCGCGAGCAAGGCATATCTTCCCGGATCGGCGCCGGCAATCGGCCGCTCGAGATCTCCGACGGGAAAGAGCAACGCCGCCTGCTCGGCGTTGAAATGCGGCATGCAGCCAAAGGCTTTCTTGAAAGGCGCCGCATCATGCGGCCGGCGGTGTGGCAGCAAGACCGCCACCGGCTTCCATTTGGGGCCGCACAGAGCACGCATCAGGCCTACGCCGATTGCCATGGCTGCGTCATAAATCTGATCGACGACAGGACCCTGCGCATCGAACAAAATGTAGCCGAGCGATGCGACCTTGCCATCGACGAATCGGGTCGCCATCGCGCCGCGATCGTGCAGATGCAGATTCTGCTGAAAATAGGCGATGGCCGTCCCGACATCGGCGCATTCCTGCATGACCTCGCCCAGCATCCCCAGCGGATTGCCGGCGGCGCCCGCGCCGAGC
>DATIUN010000077.1:0-2672 GCA_035466795.1 Azonexus sp.
CAGCGTGCGATGCGCCAGGTCGCCCCACACAAGCGGCGACCCTGTCAAAGGGCGGCAAGGCATGGGGACGGTGCGCATTGATTAACGCGAGTAAACGTTCAGGCCGGCAAAGAAGAAAGCGATTTCTTCCTTGGCGGTTTCGACAGCGTCGGAACCATGGACGGCGTTGGCATCGATGCTGTCGGCGAAGTCGGCGCGAATGGTGCCGGCATCAGCCTTCTTCGGGTCGGTCGCGCCCATCAGGTCACGGTTCTTCAGCACGGCGCCTTCGCCTTCGAGCGCCTGGATCATCACCGGGCCGGAGATCATGAAAGAAACCAGGTCCTTGAAGAAAGGACGGGCCTTGTGCACGCCGTAAAACGCTTCGGCTTCGGCTTGGGACAGATGAACCATTTTGGCGGCGACGACTTTCAGGCCGGCGGCTTCAAAGCGCGCATAGATCTGGCCGATCACGTTCTTGGCAACGGCGTCAGGCTTGATGATGGAGAGTGTGCGTTCGATGGCCATGTATTTTTCCTAAAAATGTTGGAATTATTGGATTTTCAAATTATTCAAGAACTGAATAAAGCCCATGATTTTAACCCGCCGGCTTGCCCCTTCCAGAGCAACCCTGCGAAATGGAGTGCTAACGAAAACTGGTTAGCGGTTTCCGCCCCGGTTGCCACCGCCGCGATTGCCGCCCGTATTGCCATTGCGGCGCGGCCCCCCGCTGCTGCCACCCCCAAAGCCGCCGGCATTGCCGCCGCCGCCCCGGCGCTGGCCCTGGTCCTGCCGCTGCCGGGTGAAGGTGTCGGCGCCAATGTAGCCAAACGAGGTCTTCATGGGATCGGGCTGGGCGCCTCCGGCCGGTTTGTCGTTGCGAGGACCCCGGTCGTCCCGACGCTTCTGGCCTTGCGGCGCGCCCGCGCCAGGAGGTCCAAAGCGCGTCGCCGGACCGGCATTGCCGCCCTGGCTGCGGCCTCTGGTGCCGCCAGCGCCTGGATTGGCCCCACGCCGATTGCCTCGCTGCGCACCATCGTTCCGGTTCATCGGCGGCTGCGAATCATCGAGCGGCTGGACGATGCCGGTCTGGCCTGCGCCCGCATTGCGGGGCCGGCCGCCGGTACTGCGTGGACGGTCGTTCCTGCGCGGATCACGGCGCGGCGGAGTTCCGCCCTCACCGTCAAGCTGGCCCGGAACGGCTGCGTCACCACGCGGGTCAGGCCGCGATTCCGACCGGCTGACCGCGCTGGTCAATGCGTAGATGTCGTTTTCGTCGAGTTCGACAAACGCGCCCCGCTTCAATCCGCGCGGCAGCACCATGGCGCCATAGCGGATACGGATTAGGCGACTCACCGCGTGACCCACGGCTTCGAACATCCGGCGCACTTCGCGGTTGCGGCCTTCGGAAATCGTCACCCGGTACCAGCAATTGGCGCCTTCACCGCCGCCGGCTTCAATCGAGCCGAACTGCGCCACACCATCGTCCAGCGTCACGCCGTCGAGCAAGCGCTTTTTCTCTTCATTGTTCAGAGCGCCCAGCACCCGCACGGCATATTCACGTTCCAGGCCGAAGCGCGGATGCATCAGCTTGTTGGCCAGCTCGCCGGAACTCGTCAGCAGTAGCAGGCCTTCGGTATTCAGATCGAGCCGTCCGACGGATTGCCATTTGCCCTGGAACAGCTTGGGCAGGCGCCGGAAGACGGTCGGACGGTTTTGCGGGTCATCGTGCGTCACCACTTCGCCGGCGGGCTTGTGGTAGGCGATGACACGCGGCGGCGGCGGATCGATCTGCACGCGGATCGGCTTGCCATTGACCTTGACGGTATCGCCAAACTGGATGCGCTGACCGATATGCGCCGGCTCGGCATTGACGGAAATCCGCCCTTCCAGAATCAACTGCTCCATCTCCAGGCGCGAGCCCAGCCCGGCCTGGGCCAGGACCTTGTGCAGCTTGGGCGTTTCCGGCTGGGGCAACAGAACCCGCTTGGGCAGGTCCAGCGCGGCATCGTCTTCGTCCGCATCGAATTGACCTGTGATCACGTCCTCGAAGCGAATGGTTGCCGGCGGCGCCTTGGAGCCATGCCGCCGCACACCGGCTGGTGGTGACGCAATTCGGCCATCGCCCCCAATTGCTATTAATTCAGGAGCTGCTTGCGCATGCTGGTCGTGCGCTAGAGCACTATTTGAATCATTTTCTGGCATGGGCGATGGCTTGCTGGCCGGATTGTCGTTTGAGTTCATGCTTTTACATTCGTTCGTGTGGGTAGCGGGCAGACGGATTACTGCGGATCAGGTTGAGAACTTTTGCCGGCATCCGACGCCAGGTCCTCAATAAATGTCGAATTTTGCAATTCCGGCGGGCTCAAGGGCGAAAAACTGCCAGGCACTTCCTCCATGCCCAACTCGAACTGTTCGAGCTTTGCAATCTGCGCCGGCGTATCGTCCATCGACGGCAGTCCAGCCAGGGACTCAACGCCCAGATCATCAAGAAACTGGCGGGTCGTCGCATACAGCGCCGGACGGCCCACCGTCTCGCGGTGACCGATGACCTCAACCCAGCCGCGATCCTCCAACTGCCTGAGCAGCAGGCTGTTGATCGTCACGCCGCGAATATCTTCCATGTCGCCCCGCGTGACCGGCTGCCGATAGGCAATGATGGCCAGCGTTTCCAGCGTCGCCCGGCTATAGCG
>DATIUN010000078.1:0-3019 GCA_035466795.1 Azonexus sp.
CGGCATCGGCACCGCGCCACCCGAGCGTCGCGCAGTCGATGGTGAAGACCTCGTGGTCCCGGGCTTCGGCGGCGCGCATCATGGCCACCGATGAATCCTTCCAGGCCTTAAGTTCTGGCAGGGGATCGACGACGAAACCCAGCTTCAACGGGCGGCTGCCGCCCGCCGGGAGGACATGGGCCGCGGCGTCCTTACTCGCCATCGGCCTCGGGCGATGTGCGCTCCAGTTCGAGCGCGGCGGCCAGACAGGCGAGGCGACCGACGACACCATAGGCGTAGAAGCGGTTGGGCGGCGAATCCGGGTTGGCGGATGCGTAATCCGGCAGGTTGCAGCCGGTTTCGAAGGCCAGCGGCTCGAAGTGCATGCCCGGGGCGTTCAGGTTCTCGTCCTTGCCGCGTCCGGTATGGACCCGATAGAAGCCGCCGACCACATAGCGGTCGATCATGTAGATGACCGGCTCGGCGACCGCCTCGTTCAGCGTCTCGAAGGAATGGACGCCCTCCTGGATCAGAACTTCGTTGACCTCCAGCCCTTCCTTGCCGACGCTCATCTTGTTGCGCTGCTTGCGGTTGAGGGCAATGACCTCGTCCGCATTGCGCACCGTCATGATGCCCATGCCATAGGTGCCGGCGTCGGCCTTGACTACCACGTAGGGCTGCTCGTCGATGCCGTATTCCCGGTATTTTTCCTGGACGATGTCGAGCACCGCGGTGACATTGGCGGCCAGGCATTCCTCGCCCTGGCGTTCATGGAAGTTGATGCTGCGACAGACCGAGAAAGCCGGGTTGATGCGCCAGGGGTCGATGCCGATTTCCTTGGCGAAGTTAGTGGCCACTTCGTCATAGGCGGCGAAATGATTGGATTTACGCCGTACGGCCCAGCCGGCATGCAGCGGTGGCAGCATGAACTGCTCGTTCAGGTTGCGCAGGATTTCCGGAATGCCTGCCGAAAGATCGTTGTTGAGCAGGATGGCGCACGGGTCGAAACCATCGAGTCCGAGGCGAAACTCCGAGCGGACCAGCGGTTCGAGCAGCAGGCTCTGGCCGTTCGGCAGCTGGACCGGCGTCGGCCGGGTGATTTCCGGCAGCATTGAGCCAAGGCGGACGTTCAGCCCGGTCTGGCGCAGTATGTCGGCGATCTGCGCGACGTTCTGCAAGTAGAACAGGTTGCGCGTGTGGTTTTCCGGAATCAGCAGCAGGTTGCGGGCTTCCGGGCAGATCTTCTCGATGGCGACCATCGCTGCCTGCACGCAAAGCGGCAGAAAGGCGGCGTTCAGATTGTTGAAGCCGCCGGGAAACAGGTTGGTGTCGACCGGCGCCAGCTTGAAGCCGGAATTGCGCAGGTCGCACGACGAATAGAAGGGTGGCGTGTGCTCCTGCCACTGCGCGCGCAACCATTGCTCGATCTGCGTGCTGCTGTCGAGGAAGCGGCGCTCGAGTTCGAGCAGGGGGCCGGTGAGGGCGGTCGTCAGGTGGGGAACCATGGCTATCTTCGTGCCTTTGTAGCGCGTAATTACTATGGGAATGTTACACCGCAGCGCACAAAAATGGGGCGGGCTTTCGCGGTCAACCCGTTGAAAACAGGTAAAATTCGGCCCTTCGTTTTGCCGCCCTACATTAGATCGGAACCGCCGTGCTCGTCGCCGCCAACATCACCATGCAGTTTGGGGCCAAACCCCTGTTCGAGAATGTCAACGTCAAGTTCGGCGAAGGTTACCGCTACGGCCTGATCGGCGCCAACGGGGCCGGCAAGTCGACCTTCATGAAGATTCTGTGCGGTGCGCTGGAGCCGTCGGCCGGCAACGTTTCGAAGGAAAAGCATGAGCGCATGGCTTACCTGCGCCAGGACCAGTTTGCCTTCGAAGAAATGCGCGTGCTCGATGTCGTGCTCATGGGCCACGAGGACATGTGGGCCTGCATGCAGGAACGCGACGCCATCTACGCCAATCCCGAGGCGACCGAAGACGATTACATGAAAGCGGCCGACCTCGAGCACCATTTCGCGGAATACGACGGCTACACCGCCGAATCCCGCGCTGGTGAATTGTTGCTCGGCGTCGGCATCCCGACCGCACAGCACGACGGTCCGATGAGCCAGGTCGCGCCGGGCTGGAAGCTGCGCGTGCTGCTTTGCCAGGCGCTGTTCGCCAATCCGGACATCCTGCTGCTCGACGAACCGACCAACAACCTCGACATCAACACCATCCGCTGGCTGGAAGACGTGCTCAACGCCCGCGAGTCGACGATGATCATCATCTCGCACGATCGCCACTTCCTGAACCAGGTCTGTACCCACATGGCCGATCTGGACTACGGCAAGATCACGATCTACCCGGGCAACTACGACGACTTCATGGAAGCCTCGACGCAGGCCCGCGAGCGCCAGTCGAACGCCAATGCCAAGGCCAAGGAACGCATCGCCGAACTGCAGACCTTCGTCCGTCGCTTCTCGGCCAACGCCTCCAAGGCCAAGCAGGCGACCAGCCGGATGAAGCTGATCGACAAGCTGAAGCCGGAAGACGTCAAGCCGTCGTCACGCCAGTATCCGTGGATCCGCTTCGACTACGACGAGAAGGACAAGCTGCACCGCCAGGCGGTTGAGGTCGACAACATCTCCTTCGCCTACGACGGCGCGGAGCGCAAGATCTTCAACAACCTGACCTTCACCATCAACGCCGGCGAGCGCATTGCGGTGATCGGCGAAAACGGTGTCGGCAAGACGACCCTGCTCAAGTTGCTGATGGGCGAGGTCAAGCCGCAGCTCGGCGAAATCCGCTGGGCGGAAAAGGCCAAGCCGGGTTACTACTCGCAGGACCACTCGGAGCTGTTCAAGTCCGAGACCAGCCTGACCGACTGGATTGCGGAGTTCGTCCGCGCCGGCCGCTACGAGGGCGGCGACGTCGAGACGCTGATCCGCGGCACGCTTGGCCGCCTGCTGTTCTCCGGCGACGAAGTCAAGAAGCCGGTCAACGTCATTTCCGGCGGCGAGCAGGGCCGCATGCTGTTCGGCAAGCTGATG
>DATIUN010000079.1:0-7339 GCA_035466795.1 Azonexus sp.
GGCTTCTCTTCGTCCTCGTCGGGAACTTCGACGGCCTTGACCTGGCTGCCGACAGTATCGACAGAGTAGTTCTCGAAGGAAATGACCCGCACCGGGCAGGCGCCCATGCAGGTGCCACAGCGCCGGCAACGTTCCTCATTGAACTTCGGGAAACGGCGTTCGTCTTCGTCGATGGCGCCAAATGGGCACTCCACGGTACAGCGTTTGCACTGGGTGCAGCCTTCCAGACGCGCGGTCGGGAATGACAGGTCACCCGAACGCGGATGCGCCGCGCGACCGACAGCGGCGTTCTCGACAGCCTGGATGGCCTTGAGTGCGGCACCGGTTGCATCGTCGGTGGCTTGGGCAATATCCATCGGACGGCGCACCGGGCCGGCAGCGTAAATGCCGGTACGGCGGGTCTCGTAAGGGAAACAGATGAAGTGCGAGTCGGCGAAGCCATGTTTGAACTGCGGCATGTCCGGACCCTGGCGGTAGTCTAGCTTGAGCACCGAGGTGGTGCGCATCGCATCGCGCTGGACTTTGGCGGCCTCATCGCCACCTTCGGCCGCTGTAACGACGGGATTCCAGGCTTCGAGATCGACGCCGGCATTCGGCACCTGGCCGGTGGCGAGCACGACGAGGTCGGCGGGGATGGTATTTTCTTCGTCGAGGATCAGGTCCCTGAACGTGACGTTGCAGCTATCGCCACCGGTGACCTTTGATGCCTTGCCCTTGGTGAAGATGACACCCTTCTGCTGGGCGCTGCGGTAGAAGTCTTCGCCCATGCCAGGCACACGCAGATCCTGGTACATGACCACGGTGTCGATGTCGGGGTTCTGATCCTTGAAGTAGGTTGCCTGCTTGATGCTGGTGCCGCAACAGTGACCGGAACAGTAGGAGAGGTGGGTGCCGGTGTCGTCACGCTGGCCGGCACACTGTACGAACACGACCGATTTTACTTCCTTGCCGTCGGCACGCTTGATGGCACCGCCGTTGGCCTGCCTGGCCAGCGCCTCGAGACCGGCCTGATCGACCACGTTCGGCTGACCGCCGCCGAGTTCCGGCAATTTGGCCATGTCATAAGTAGTGAAGCCGGTGGCTTGGACAATGGCGCCGACGGTTTCCTCGGTTACGCTGCCGGACTCCTGCGCCACCTGAATGACGAAGCGGCCTGGCGCACCAGCTGTCTCGCCGATGGTGGCGTTCAGGTGCACCTTGATCAACGGGGTGGCGGCAATCCGTGCCACCATCTCGGCGACGCCGGTATCCTGAGCCTCGGCATACGGATCCTTGAACGGTTGGCGCTTGTACAGCTTGGCGGCCATGCCACCCAGCGCGCCGGTTCTTTCGACCAGCACGACTTCGTAACCGGTCTCGGCGATTTCCAAGGCGGCGGTCATGCCGCTCATGCCGCCACCGACGACGAGGATGCGTTTGTTGGAGCTTTCCTTGACGTTGCCGGATGGCTGGGTCATTTTCTTGACTTCGGCACAGCCCATGCGCACGTAGTCTGCCGCCATTTCCTGGCGCACTTCGTCGTGTTCCTTGCCGGCCGCGACGACCCAGAGCACCCCTTCGCGCAGGTTGGCGCGCGACATGGCCACCGTCGGGAAGTGGAAGGCCTCGGTCTTGGCGCGGCGTGAGCACGCTGCGATGCAGACGTGCGTGACGCCTTCCTTCTCGATGTCGTCACTGATCATCTGCACGCCTTCGGCGTTGCACAGGAAGTGATGGCTCTTGATGATCGCCATCTTGCCTTCCTTCTTGGCGATGTTCTCGAGTTGCGGCACCTTGATGGCATCGCCGATGCCGCAGCCGGAGCAGATATAGGCGGCAAATTTGTTATCGGCCATGATTACGCGGCCTCCGTTGAAGCAGATTTATGAATGACCTGGATCGCGCGCAATGACGCCGCAGTGGCGCTCTGTACTGCACGATTCACGTCGAGCGGACTCGAGGCGGCGCCGGCGCCGAACATTCCCATGTCTTTCGATCCCTCGATGAAGTTGGACGAGTCGAGAATCACGTCGTCGGGCAATTTGACGCCGGTGATTTCCGGCTCCATGCCGACGGCCAGCACCACCAGATCATGTTCGGTGGCATAGCGCTTGTAGCCTTCGGTATCCACGCCATGCAGGATCGGGTTGCCGTTTTCCTTGTTCTCGGCGATGCGCGCCACCTTGCTCTTGACGAAGCTGACGGTCGCATCCTTTTGCACCATCTGGTAGAAATCCTCGAAGCGGTCGATGGCGCGGATATCGATGTAGTACACCGTGGACTTGCCCTGATCGCCGAATGCTTCGCGGACATATTGGGTCTGCTTCAACGAGGCCATGCAGCAGATGCGCGAACAGTGGCGCAGATGATTTTCGTCGCGTGAACCGGCGCACTGGATAAAGGCGACGTTTTTCGCCTCCTTGCCGTCACCCGGCCGCAGAATTTTGCCGCCGGTCGGGCCGTGCGGGTCGGCCATGCGTTCGAATTCAAGGCTGGTGACTACATTGGGGAAACGGTCATAGCCGTAGGGCTGAATCTTGGCGGCGTCGTACGGCCGCCAGCCGGTCGCCCAGATCAGGGCGCCGACCTGCAGCGTCACCGTTTCTTCCTGCATTTCAAGATTGACGGCGCCAACCGGACAGGCGGCCTTGGCCTTTTCGCCCTCGGGCGTGCCGACGATGGAGGGGTCGATCACATAACGCTGCGGATACGCCATGCCGTGCGGCAGATAGGCCGCCTTGAGATTGTCCAGCCCGTAGTTCCATGGATTCGGCACTTCGGCGCTGACTGCCTCGCTGCATTTGCCGCAGGCCGTACAGTCTTCGGTAACGTAACGCGGCGCCACTTTCAGCGTCACGGAATAGTTGCCTCGGCTGCCGGAAACGGCGGTGACTTCGGTCATCGTCATCAGGCGCACGTTACGGTTGCTCTTCAGGCGCCGCAGGTTGATTTCCAGGCCGCAGGTCGGATGACACATCTTGGGAAAATAGCGGTAAAGCCGCGCAGTGCGCCCGCCAAGGACCGGTGTCTTTTCCACCAGAATTACCTGCTTGCCGCACTCGGCGGCTTCGAGGGCCGCTGTCATGCCGCTGATGCCACCGCCTACTACCAGTATGGTTTGGGCTGTTGCCACTGTTGAAGCCGTCACATCGGTCTCCCTGAAAAATGTTCTAGCGTGCCGCGCGTATTATAGGTCACCCGAACTCGGCTTGTGCAAGCTTCCGGCTTCCGGATAAGGAAGCCGAATACATGTCGGGCGCAGGACTGAAAACTCAAGGCAGTTACTCAAACGGGGACGGCGCTTGCCGTCTTTACTTCTCTGATTTCGAAGGCCAGCGTCTCCAGATCGCCGAACACCCAGGTCGCAGAAGGTGCCCCAAGGCCGGCGACGGTGCCCGGGTTGACGAACCAGGTATGGCCGCCCCGGATGTTGGCCTGTTGCCGGATTTCGGTTTCGTGGCTGTGGCCGCAGCAGACCAGATCGTAATCGCCAGTGCAAGCCATGCCGTGGCCGATGTGCGGATAGTGGGTCAGGAAGATGCGTCGTCCGCCAAGTTCAATGATGGCATCGTGGCCATGATAGTGCAGCAGGCCTTCCGAATGGCATGCCATGCGGGCGATCGATACCGGGTCTCCGAGATTGTTTCCATGCACGGCGTGAATCGGAAGTCCGAGCGCGAGCGACGCGCGCAGCGTGTTGCCACCGATGATGTCGCCGCAGTGAATCACCGCTTCGGCGCCATCGCCGATAGCGGCGGTGACTGCGGCCGCCATCAGCGGACCGCGGTCATGGCTGTCGGAAAGAATGCATATCTTCATGATGTCTGGCGCGCCATCATATGATGAGCGGCCCGTGATAATCCTCGTCCTGGGCCGGCGCCTGATTGCCGATGGTTTCGGTCAGCGAAGAGGCGCGCGTGAGGTGATGGTCGGCCTGAACATGCAGCAAGGTGACGACGCAATCGCCGAGGCTGTCATAGACTTCACGGCCGGTGCCGAACTGTTCGTTGGCGGAATAGAAAAATTGGCACCGGAAACGGCCGTCCGCCACCTTGGTGACGATGAATTCGGCGCCGAGCGCCTTCCAGTAGAGGGCCGGACACGTCGTCAGTTGTTCGGATCCGGGGTCGAGCTGCAGTTCGACATCAGCCGATTGCAGCAGAACCACACGGCTGTAGCGCTCGAGCAATATCTGGCTGACCAGTTGTGTTTCGGCGGGGGTGAAATCGGGGACGGACATCGTTACTCGCTATTCGGTTGGTGGTCTGTGTATATAAGTATTAGCTTTCAAACTCTACAGTGAAAGTATTGGAAATTCAATGATCCACCGCAAGGGATGTTTGCGCTGACCGCCACGACCATGGAAACAGCTGGTTGACCCAGGGTCAACCCGGATTTCACCCCTGTTTTGGCCAGTGAGCGGTGGCAATGCCTTCTCCGAGGTCGGCTTCAACCAGCCGGCGCCTGACTTCGAGCAGGCGTTCGATCAATCGAGGTTCGTGCTTGCCGTAGGCGTCGGCATCGGCGACCCGGTTAACGACGACGCCGAGCAATTCGGTAATCGCGTTGCCGATCGAGTTCTGGCTGATGGTGACGATCAGCTTGCCCTCGTCGTTGCGATAGATGAGTTGCTTGAAGGCGGGTTGCCAGCGAATCGCGTTAGCGTACTTGGCGTCCACGATGCAATGGTCGCGAACCTTCTTCGCCGTCTTCAGGAAATCGTTGTTGAACAGCAGCGTGCTTTCCACGGCTTCCGGGTAGTAGGCATCTTTCTGCAGCGGGGCGTTGCGGGTGGACACCTGGGTGAAGAAAGTACGGTAGAAGTCGATGAAGCCCTTCAATATCTCGTCGTACTCCTTCCAGAAACGTACATCCTTGAGCGCCGCCGCCCCGCCCCGGACCTCCCAGCTGGGCAGGCCATGCGGGTAGCCGGTCAGTTCGATGCGGGCATCGTCCTCGCTGGCCGGCTTGAGTATCTCGAGTTCGAGCGCGCGCTCGAAGAACTCGCGATACACCTCGTGCATGTAGGCCTGGAAGAGGCTGTGCTGGCCGCCATCGGTCAGGTTGGGATTGCTTTCGTCGGTCAGTTTCGCTTTACGCAGCTCATCCTTGGGAAAGACGATGAAGTGGTTGTGCAGCATGCGAATGCTGGGAACGCCGGGCGAGGTCAGTGGCCAGGTGGCGTCGAGACTGGCTTCGCCGGCGAGAACCAGCGCTTCGTCCGGGTCGGGGTAAAGCTCCAGCATGTAGTCGAAGATGATCTGGTTCATCCGGTTCCAGACGTGTTTGACGTCGTCGGGAACCTGGGTGCGGCGAACCGGTCGGCCGAGCGGGTTGAGCACGCATTGCGAAGTGTTGTAGATGATCGACGTGTCGAAGGCAGTACTGTGCCCGAGCGCCTTGCGGTAGAGCAGCAGATTTTCCGGGTTCATCAACAGGCCGTTGTTGTGAATCAGGTCGTTGAGGTTTTCCGTGCTGTTGAAGAACTCGTTGGGCTTCATCCCTTCCGGTATGTCCAGCGGGATTGGCCGGTAAGGGGTGGTGATTTCACGAGGACCGTAGCGCGTCATGGTGTATTAACGGAAGTTGATATAGGTCCGGCTTTTTACCACAAGTTGTTCCGCCTCGCGTCGTCAGCCGGTCGGATCAGTGCTTGAGCGAACGATATTGCGCCGCCATGCGATGCGTCGCGCCGGGGGCGAGCGTGATGACATCCTCGGCGGCATTCGCGGTTTCGACGCAGACCATGGCGAGATGACCGTCCGGCCCGAAGTCGCCCATTTTCTCGGCCTTTTCCGACCACGGGTTCCACACCACGGTCGACTGGCTGCCGGTGCTGGTGATGACGATCGAGCGCGCCAGCAGCGGATCGCGGATCTCGCAGTAGCCGTGCGTACCGAGGTAGATGCGTTCGGTCTCCTGGGTAAAGGAGACCGCGCCGTCCTGCACCTTGCGCTGGCCACCGTCGAACTTGTCGATGTATTCGCAGTGCTCGAGGCCGAGTACCGTGGCACGGCGGATGTCGCCGACCTCCAAGTAGGTGTGCAGTGCCTGTCCGAGTTCGAACGCCGTGCTGCCGAGGTTGGTGGTGGCCAGTTCGACTTCGAGTTCGGGGCCGACGGTGATGATGTTCCGGACGCTCGAAGGTGCCGGCCACTGGACTCGTGTCGCGTCGGACTGGACGAGTTCGAATTCGAGTCGTACCCGTTGGTCGGGCAGCAGGCTGGCAGCGACCAGCGCCCATGGCACGGTACGCGCGAAACCGTGGCCGGGAAACTGTGGGTTCTGGCCATGCGGCCCGAACCATGGCCAGCACACCGGCACGCCGCCGCGAATCGACTTGCCCGGCGCGAACTTGGCAAACTTGCTGAGCCAGATCACCGGGGCATGGCCCACCGGCTGATAAGTCATGACATGGGCGCCTTGCAGCGCAATGCTGCTTGTTGCATGGCGCGTGGCGACCCTGGCCACGACGAAGCCGTCGGCGACTTCCTCGAAGCTCAGATGGTCGGCGATGGCAAAACGCCGGTTGAGGTCGGCTGCCTGGTTGGTGGTGTTCATTGCGCTGTTCCTTCAGGGAGGTGGAGATTCATGCCGTTGGCGAGCTTTATTGGGACATGTTGCCGGCCCGGGCGCCTACCGTCAATCAGGATTTTCTGATATCCCGTTCCTGACTTTCATCGATGACTGCTTGCCTCTGCTGCGGTCGACGTCTGAAAATGCCCGATTTTGGCTGGCCTGGCGGCACTTTCGAGCGAACGATTTGTGGCGGGCCGGCAACGATCCCGCGGGTTGATGGCTTAGAATTCGGTCTGCCGGATAAATATGGGTGGTGCGTGACCAGCTACAGTTTCATTCTCGAGTATTCCTTGGCGGGCCGATCACCGCGCGCGCGCCATGAGTTTCTGCCGCCGTCCCGGCCGAGACAGTGAGTCGAATCATGTCGGCCCACCTTCATGACTGGCGCTCACTGCCCGATCGGGCGGGCTCGATCGGCCTGCTGATCCTCGGGTTCACGTTGTTGCGGCTGTTGCTGGCGGCGCTCGTGCCGCTGTTGCCGCAAGAGGCTTATTACTGGACCTGGAGCCGCTACCCGGACTGGTCGTACTTCGACCATCCGCCGCTGGCCAGCTACAGCATCGCGCTGACCACCGCAGTATTCGGGCAGACGGCGTTCGGCATAAAATCGGCAGCAGTGCTCTGGTCGCTCGGCTGGAACATATTGTGGGCCAAGCTGATTCTCGACATGTTCGGCGACCGCCGGCTGGCCTTCTGGTCTCTGGCGGCGCTCAACCTCACCATTGTTTACGAGGTGCTGGGATTCGGCCCGACGCCCGACGGTCCCTTGCTGTTTGCTTGG
>DATIUN010000080.1:0-3034 GCA_035466795.1 Azonexus sp.
GCACCCGTTCTACCCGTACTGCGGTACCGAAAAGCCGGCGGCCAACATGTGCAACGTGCCGCTGGCGGCGGGTTGCGGTGGCGAGGAGTTCCGCGATGCCGTGCTTCAGGTGTGGACGCCGCGCCTCAGGGAATTCAAGCCGCAGATGATCTTCATTTCCGCCGGTTTCGACGCCCATTATGAGGACGACATGGGCGGGTTGAAGCTGGTGGAGAAGGATTACGCCTGGTGTACCGAACACCTCAAGAAACTGGCCGCGGAAATGTGCGACAAGCGCATCGTTTCGATGCTCGAGGGCGGTTACGTGATGACCTCGCTGGCGCGCAGCGTCGGCGCCCACCTGCGCGTATTGGCCGATCTCTAGCGCCAGCCTCCGGGTCTGCGGCATTGGACGTTGATTTCTTTCAGGAAAAGGGCGGGGTGAGGTAGAATCCCGCCCTCTTTTTCACGTTTTCAAGGTTTAAGCGGATAAATCCATGGCGTTGATTGTTCAAAAATACGGCGGTACCTCGGTGGGCAACCCCGAGCGCATCAGGAATGTCGCCAAACGCGTCGCCAAATTCCAGGCGCAGGGCCATCAGGTGGTGGTCGTCGTTTCCGCCATGAGCGGCGAAACCAACAAGCTGATCGCCTTGGCCAAGGAAGTCCAGGCCAGCCCCGATCCGCGCGAGCTGGACATGATCATGTCCACCGGCGAGCAGGTCACCATCGGCCTCCTGGCCATGGCGCTCAAGGACATCGGTTGCCCGGCCAGGAGCTACACCGGCGGCCAGGTCAAGGTGCTGACCGACAGCACGTTCACCAAGGCGCGCATCCTGGCGATCGACGAAGCCAACATGCGGCGCGATCTCGATGCCGGCAACGTCATCGTCGTCGCCGGCTTCCAGGGGGTCGATGCCGATGGCAACATCACGACGCTCGGTCGCGGTGGTTCCGACACCTCGGGCGTCGCGCTCGCTGCCGCGCTGAAGGCTGACGAGTGCCAGATCTACACCGACGTCGATGGCGTATACACCACCGACCCGCGCGTCGTGCCGGAAGCGAAAAAGCTCGACACCATCACCTTCGAGGAAATGCTGGAAATGGCCAGCCTCGGCTCCAAGGTGCTGCAGATCCGCTCGGTCGAATTCGCCGGCAAGTACAAGGTCAAATTGCGCGTTCTTTCCAGCTTCCAGGACGAAGGGGAAGGCACGCTGATTACTGTTGAGGAAGACAAGAACATGGAACAACCGATCATTTCCGGTATCGCCTTCAATCGCGACGAAGCCAAGCTGACCATGCTCGGCGTGCCGGACAAGCCGGGCATCGCCTATCAGATTCTCGGTGCCATCGCCGATGCCAACATCGACGTCGACATGATCATCCAGAACGTCGGCCATGACGGCACCACCGATTTCTCCTTCACCGTCAATCGCGGCGAGTTCGCCAAGGCCACCGCCATCCTCGAGGACGTCAAGGTCAAGCTCGGCGCGCGTGAAGTCACGGGCGACAACAAGATCTGCAAGGTTTCCGCCGTCGGCGTCGGCATGCGCTCGCACCCGGGTGTCGCCAGCCAGATGTTCAAGGCACTGGCCGACGAAGGCATCAACATCCAGATGATCTCGACTTCCGAGATCAAGATTTCCGTCGTTCTCGACGAAAAATACCTGGAACTGGCCGTTCGCGTGCTGCACCGCACGTTCGGTCTCGACCAGTAAGTTTGACCGCAGGGCGCGGAGGTTATATCATCCGCGCCTCGTTGAAGTCTGGATCCGGAGACGTGGCCGAGAGGTCGAAGGCACTCCCCTGCTAAGGGAGCATGCGGGCAAAACCTGCATCGAGGGTTCGAATCCCTCCGTCTCCGCCAGCGATTTATAAGCCCTTGAACCTCAAGGGCTTATTTTTTTCCAACGCGCATGACGAGGCTATTCGGGGAAAGGCCATGAGCATTCGAATTCGCATCATCGGCGTTGCCAGCGGCGTCGGCGCCCGGGACAAGGGATGCGAAGACGGGCCGGTGGCCTTCCATCGTTCGCAGGCCTGGCACGAACTTGAACATCATCCTTTCATCGATTGGGGTGAAACCCTGTTTGCCGTCGAGACGCCGGGTCATGCGCCGGTGGCGCGGATTGCCGAGCTTTGCCGTCGCCTTGCCGAGAGTGTCGGCAAGACGCTGGACGATGGCGCGTTCCCGTTGATCATCGGCGGTGATCACTCGATCGCCATCGGCACCTGGAGCGGCGTGGCGCGCTTTGTCGGGGCACCGGTCGGTCTGTTGTGGATCGATGCGCACCTCGACAGTCACACGCCCGAAACCTCCTATTCCGGCGCAATCCATGGCATGCCGCTGGCCTGTTTGCTGGGGCGCGGCGACAAGCGCCTTCTTGGGCTTGGCATACCCGGGCTTCAGCTTGACCCGCAGCATACGGTTGTCCTCGGGCCGCGTGCCTGGGAAGCGGAGGAGGCGGCGTTTCTTGCCCGGATGGGGGTTCGTGTCATCGGCGAAGAAGACATCGGCGAGCGCGGCTTCGCCGCCTGTTTTGCCGAGGCGGCCGCAATCGTGACCGGGGCGGCCAACGGTTTCGGCATCACGCTCGATCTCGACGCATTCGATCCGGCCGCCGCACCCGGGGTCGGCAGCCCGGAGCCGGACGGCCTGCCGGCGCGCGAGGTCCGTGGCGGCCTGCAACGGCTGGCCGCCAGCGGTGGCTTGCGTGCCCTGGAGATCGTCGAATATAACCCGGACCGCGATCGTCATGGCATTACCGCCCGGCTGATCAGCGACGTGATCGGCGATCTCGTGCCGCAGATTGAAAGCCGCCGGCTCGCCGCCAGCCAGCCCAGCCACTGAATTCGACAAATGAACATGGATCCCCATTCCGTCCTCGGTGTGCCGCCCGGTGCCGAACCTGCCGAACTGAAAAATGCCTACCGCCGGCTGGCGATGCAATGGCATCCCGATCGCAATACGGACCCGCTGGCGACCGAACGCTTCAAGGCGATCCGGGCGGCCTACGAGCAGCTTGTCGCGGTCGACGCGCCGGAAGAGGCAAAA
>DATIUN010000081.1:0-4318 GCA_035466795.1 Azonexus sp.
TGGCGAAGCGCGACAGGATGATCTTCTTGAGGATGGGCCCGACCACAGGCGCGCCGAGCTTCATCGCGTCGAGGCGCAGGCGGGCCAGGGGGTTGCTGCGCAGAATAAGTTGCGCGCCAATGACGAGCAGCACCGGCAGGATCAGGAACAGCCACCAGTAGCCGACCAGCAGATCGGAGATGAAGAAGAGCAGTTGCGTTTGCGGCGGCAGCGCCTGGCCCATGTTTTTGACGAATTGCTTGAGCTGCGGCACCATGTAGATCATCAGGAAGAAGGTGGCGCTGAGGACGATGGTGCCGACGAAAGCCGGATACATCAGCAGCTTCTTGGTGTGCGACGCCAGTTCGTCTTCCCACTTGAGCGATTCATTGAGGCTGCTCAGGACTTCCTGCAACTCGCCGGTCGACTCGCCGGCGCGGATCAGGCTGACGAAGACCTGGCTGAACACGGTGGGGTGGTCGGCCATCGCTTGCGACAGCGTCTGGCCACCCTCGATACCCTCGATCAGGCCGGCGATGACTTCGCGAAAACGCGGATTCTCGATCGAGTCGCGGAGGTCGGCCAGGCCTTCGAGGATCGGCACGCCGGAACGTGCCAGCTGGTCGAGGTGGAAACAGAAGTTGATCAGCTCGCGGCGCGGAATTTTCTTGTTGCCGAACAGTTTCTGGTGGTTGACCGGGTTGCCGGAAACCAGGTCGAGATCCATGCGCTTGAGGCGCATCTCGAGGTCGACGATGTTGATCGCATCGATGCGTCCGAAGACCATGCGCCCTTCCATGCTGACGGCCTTGTAGTCGAAGAGCATCGCTACATCCGGTCAGTCAGGTCGACGACGCGCCCGAGTTCCTCGAGCGACGTCGTGCCGTTGAGCACCCGGCGCAAGCCGTCATCGGCCAGTGTGACGAAACCCTGGCTGAGCGCCCGGGCGCGGATTTCATGGGTGGTGGCGCGGCGCGCGATCAACTCGTCGATGCCCATGTCGATGCGCAGCAGTTCCATGATCGCGATACGGCCGCGATAGCCCTGGAAGTCACAGCGCTCGCAACCCGTGGCGCGATAGAGCACCGGTCGCGAGCCGTCGGCCGGCGTGCCGAACAATTGCATCTCGTGCGTTTCGGCATGGTAGGGCGACTTGCAATGGTCGCAGAGGCGGCGGATCAGGCGCTGGGCGACGATGCCGATGATGTTGCCGGCCATGATGTCGGGCAGGACGCCGATGTCGAGCAGGCGCGGAATGGTGCCGATGGCCGAGTTGGTGTGCAGCGTCGAATACACCTGGTGGCCGGTCATCGCGGCGCGGAAAGCCATTTCGGCGGTATCGGCATCGCGGATTTCGCCGACCAGGATGACGTCCGGATCCTGGCGCATCATCGAGCGGATGCCGTTGGCGAAATCGAGCTTGGAAGTCTCGGCGACCGAGGTCTGGCGCACCAGCGCCATCGGGTACTCGACCGGGTCTTCGAGGGTCATGATGTGGATGCCCTCGGTGTTGATATGGTTGAGTACCGAGTAGAGCGTCGTCGTCTTGCCGCTGCCGGTCGGCCCGGTGACCAGGATGATGCCCTCGGGGCGCGCGATCATCAGTTTCAGGCGTTGCAGGTGTTCGTCGGCGAGGCCGAGATCCTCGAGCGGCACGATGCCCTTCTGGCGGTCGAGAACACGCAGCACGATGTTCTCGCCGTGGATGGTCGGCTGGCAGGCGACGCGGAAATCGACCTGGCGGCCGGATACCGTGAGCCCGATGCGACCGTCCTGCGGGGCGCGCATTTCGGCGATGTTCATGCCGGAGAGCACCTTGATGCGCACGGTCATCGCCGGCCAGTAGGATTTGTGCAGGGCGCGGATCTGGCGCAGCATGCCGTCGATCCGGTAGCGGATGCGCAGGAAGTTGGCCTCCGGCTCGAAGTGGATGTCCGACACCTCGCGCTTGACGGCGTCGGTGAGGATCGAGTCGATCAGGCGGACGACCGGCTGGCTGTATTCGTCATCGGTCGCCGACAGGCTCTTCCAGTCGATCTCGCCGGTTTCGATCTCCTGCAGGATGCCGTCGATCGACAGTTCGTAGCCGTAATACTGGTCGATGGCGCGGTCGACCTCGGATTCGCTGGCAATCAGCGTTTCGATCTCGACGTGCTCGGGCACCAGCGTGCGCACGCGGTCGAGGCCGACGATATTGTGAATGTCGGCGATCGCCAGCGTCAGCCGGTGATTGGTGGCGTCATAGTCGAGCGGCAGCAGGTGGTGGCGCTTGGCGATGTCGCGCGGTACCAGTTTCAGGGCCTGCGGGTCGACGATGGCGTTCGAGAGGTCGATACTCTGCTGGCCGAGGCTCTCCGACAGCGCTTCGCGCAGCGTCGTCTCCGAAACGAAGCCGAGCGACACCAGCAGCTTGCCGATCGGCTGGTTCGCCTTCATCTGCTCGAGCAGGGCAATACGCAACTGATCCTCGGAGAGGATTCCCTTGGCCATCAGGATCTGGCCGAGCGGACGGCGCTGTGGAACGGGGCTGTTCATCGCGGTTTAGTTTTCGCGGCCGAGTTCGGCGAGGCGGAGTCTGACCCGCTCGCGGTCGAAGGCCGCCGGACGGCGCTGCGCGGCATCCAGGGCCAGACGGTAATGCTGGGCGGCAAGCTTCGGCTGGCGCAGATGGTCGAGGCTGATCGCCAGGTTGAACAGGTAATCCGGGTTGTCGGCATCGGCGGCGACCGCATTGAAATAAACCTGCTGGGCTTCGGACCAGCGCCCCTGACGGGCGTAGAGGTTGCCGAGTGCGAAATTCAGTGGTCCCGATTCCGGTTGCGCGGCCAGCGCGGATTTCAGGCGGCTTTCATTGGCCATCTGGTCACCGCCGCTGGCCCCGCCAAGAACAGCCGCCTGTGCGGCGGGGTCGCGCGGATCGGCGTCGATGGCGCGCTGCTGATAGCGATCAGCATCGGCCGAACGACCTTGGCGCTGGGCGATGGCGGCTAGCGCGAGCAGCGTGTCGACATTGTTGGGATCGGTTTTCAGCGCCTGTTCGTAATCGTGACGCGCGGCATCGAGCTGGTTGCCCTGCAGCTTGGCATAGCCTGCCTGAGCGTTGGCGTCCGGTTCGGGGCGGGTGCGGGTCAGGCGAATCGGGATGGCGCCGGGCAAATCGGCGGCCGCCATCCGGCGCGCTGGCTCCGGACGCGCCTCGTGGGCGCTCCCGGCGGAACGCGGGGCAAAAATCGACGCGGACTCCTGGCCTGTCGCGGTCGACGCCTGATTCGGGGACAAAATGTCTTTCGGCGCCGCCGGCGTCAGCGGTACGGCGGGTGGCGAAACGGCAGTCGGCGAGGCGGGGCGCGCGGCGACCGGGGTCGCGTTGCGGTTCGCTGGCGCCAGCGTACTGCTGCTCATCGATTGCAACTGGAAAAAGACGTAGGTGCCGATGCCAGCGGCGGCCAGGCCGAGCGTGCCGAGGGCCAGCCACATCGGACGCCGCGACGGCTTTTCGGCGAGCTTGGCGGCAAAGGCGTTGCGTGCCGCCGCCTGTTTTTCCTCTTCGCTATCAAGTGGCGGTTCGAGTTCGATCGAGACGACTGGTTGCGCGGGTGGCGGCGCGGGGCGCCTGGGCGCCGGGGCCGGCGTGATGGCCAGTTCGGCATCGAGGGCATCGATATGGGCGGCGAGATCAGGCAGCGACTTGCCATCCGTTGATGCGCCCGCCAGCGGCTCGAGGCTCAGATTGTCGGCGTTCGCCGGTATCGCCTCGCGCCCGATCGCGCCCGCCGCCGCGCGCTGGGCTTCCTGCTTGCTTGTTTCGGCCCGTTTCAGGGCATCCATCAAAAGGCTCATCGTGGCCGCTTAACGGTAGGGGAGATTGTTCAAGGGCTGGGCTTCGGGTGACTGGCTGAAGAAGCTTTCGCCGGGAAGTTGCGCGCGGTATGCGGCAAAATCGCCGTTCAGGCTCGGATCCTTGATGATTACCGGGCGCAGGAAGATCACCAACTCCGACTTGGTCGCGTAATTGTTGCGCGTATTGAACAGTTCGCCGATCAGGGGAATCTGCCCGACGAGTGGTACGCGGCCGGTCTTCCAGTTGACGCCGTCTTCCATGAGGCCGCCGAGGACGGCAACCTCGCCGCTATTGACGCGCATGACTGATTCGATCTCGCGCGTGCGAATCTGCGGTACGTAGTTCTTGACGCCAGCCGGAATGCTCGGGTTGGGGTCTTCCTTGAGTTCGGAAATGCTCGATATCGTCGGTCGCACGTTGAGAATCACGCCGTCGCCGCTGCTGATTTGCGGCGTGACCGTCATGACCAAGCCGACGGAAACCGACTGCGGCGTGGTG
>DATIUN010000082.1:0-7887 GCA_035466795.1 Azonexus sp.
TGCTGACCATCGCCGTCACCTTCGGTGTCGGCTTCATCACCCTCGCCATGCTGGTCAATATACGCAACCGGCTGTTTTCCGGCCACGTTCACGAGGCCTTGTTCGATTCGGGCGGACTGGCCGGGCTGGCCTTCTACATCGGCGCTGTCGGCGGCATCGCCAACCTCGTCGGCGCGACGACGATCGCCACGCCGTTCTGGGTTCTGGCCAGCGCCGGTCTGGTCGCCGTGGCGATCTTCAAGTGGGTCGAAACGCACGCCGGTTTCGGCGAGCGAGCCTTGGTCGTTACCATCGAGACCCTCGAAACCGGCACCAACCTTTTCGCCAACACCTTGTCGTTCATGCGCGTCGCCGCCTTCAGCCTCAATCACGTCGCGCTGGCCCTGGCGGTGTTCGCGTTGGCCAACGGTCTCGACTCGCTCGGTCACTGGCTGACCATTGCGCTGGGCAACGTGGTGATCATCATCCTCGAAGGGGGCATCGTTGCCATCCAGGCACTGCGCCTGATGTACTACGAGGGCTTCTCGCGTTTCTTCAGCGGCGACGGTATCCCCTTCGTCCCGCTGAAATTGATGGATGTGAAATGACGTGCCGTTTTTTTGATTCCGGGAGAGAGAAATGAAATTACTGATTATTTTGCTGGGCTTCAGTGTTGCTGCCATGATCGTCGCTGGCGTCTGGCTGGAATTGAAGCCGCGCCGCCTGCCATCGCCGCGCTGGCTGAAGGGCGGTGTCATGGCCAACTTCGTCGTCTTTGCCCTGGTGCTCGCCGCGACGTTGCTGCTCGGTGTCCAGGAAGTCATGGCTGCCGAACCGCTGGCCGGCGTCGCCATTGAAATCTCGCTGGGCAGGGGCCTGGCCCTGATCGGCATCGGCCTACCCACCGCCTTGGCGGCCATCGGTGCCGGCATCGCCTTGGGACCGGTCGGGTCGGCCTCCCTGGCGGTAATCGCCGAAAAGCCCGAGATGTTCGGCCGCACCCTGATCTACATGGGCCTCGCCGAGGGCATCGCGATCTACGGCCTGGTCATGTCCATCCTGCTGCTCGGCAGGCTCTGAGCGACGCGAGAGCGGTCATGGCACATCAAGCTGACGCCCCCCTCCCCGGCGCACGCCTCGTCGTGTTCGCCAGCGCGGAACTGACCGACGGCTTCAGTCTGATCGGCGCCGAGGTTTATCCCGATGCGGATCCGGGGCGTGTCGAGGAAGTGCTTGCACAACTGGTCAAGGACGGCAGCGCCGCACTGGTGCTGCTCGAATCGCGTCTTTCCCGGCCAGCGGGCCCCTGGCTCAGCCGCCTGCGCGACGAAGGCGGGCGAATCCTGGTGACCGAGTTGCCGCCCCTGATGGCGCCGCACGACTATGCGCCGGCCGTCGACGAGGTGGTGCGTGCCGTGCTTGGGCCGGAGGCCCTGGCATGAACGCTGCGGCATGCCCGAACCTTTCCGCAAGGCATGAAACGATTTATCGAGGGAAACGCTAATGGAAACAGATGTTCAGGTCAGCCAGCTGGAAGATGCATTGATCCGGCAGGCCGAGACCCTGGCCCGGGAGCAGCGCCAGAACGCCGATTCGGCGAGGGCTCGCATCCTCAAGGAGGGTGCCGATCGCCTGAAACTGTTCGCCGATCGCGAAGCACTCGCCGCCCGTGTTGAAGCTGAGCGCCTGGTCCGCCGCCAGGTGCAGGCGGCCGAATTCCGCATGGCTGCCGAACTGGACCGTTTGCGCTGGGCGCTCACCGAAGACATCCTGTCCGGCATGCAGCTGGCCTTTCGCCATCTGGTCGAAGATGACCTGCGCTACCTTGAGCTGCTCGAAGGGTGGCTGGCCAGTGCAGCGCGCACCTTACCCGCGGGCGACCTCATCGCCGAAGTTCGCGACCAGGACCGGCCGCGCCTCGAACCCGCCTGGGCCGCGATGATCGAGCGTGCCGCACCGGGTCGCAAGGTCGAACTTCAATCGCACGGGAGCATGAGCGAAGGCGGCATCCGCGTGTTGCTGGCCGACCGGCGCGCCCAAATCGACCAGACGTTCGAGGCAAGACGGTCGCGGCTGGCCGATGATCTGGCCCGCGAGGCGATGGAACATCTGTTCGCCAGCACCCCGAACCTGGGAGCGCTGCTTCATGGCTAGCCACAGGATTCCTCTCCGGCGGCCGCTCTTTCGCGCCGTGATTCATCCGCGCAACCAATGGAATGCAAATGGGCAAGATACTTGAGATAAACGGTCCGCTGGTCAGGCTGGAACTGCCGGAGGCCGTGATCGGCGAACAGGTCCGGGTCGGCGCGATCGGACTGATCGGCGAGGTCATTGGCCGTCACGGCGACGGCGCGCTGGCGCAACTCTATGAAGACACCGGCGGTCTGCGTCCGGGAGAGATCGCCGAGGGGCTGGGCTGGCCGCTGTCGGTCGAACTCGGCCCCGGCCTGCTCAATGCCATCTTCGACGGCGTGCAGCGACCGCTCAATGCGGTCAGGGCCAAGAGCGGCGACCGCATCGCACGCGGCGTCTCGGTTCCCTCCCTGCCCCGCGACCGGCGCTGGCGCTTCGTCCCCGATCCGAAATGGTCGGGCGGCGGCCATGTCGCCGGCGGCGACGTGCTGGGCACGGTGCAGGAAACGGCGTCCATCCAGCACCGCATCCTGACCCCGCCGCTGGTCCACGGCGAACTGCTCGAACTCGCCCCGGAAGGCGACTACACCATCGAGGAAGTGATCGGGCGGATCAAGCTGCCGGACGGACGCATCGAGAAGCTGCAGATGTTCCACCGCTGGCCGGTGCGTACCCCGCGCCCGTTCCGCAAGCGTGACCACGCGGTCAAGCCGCTGATCACCGGGCAGCGCATCCTCGACACCTTCTACCCGTTGCTCAAGGGCGGCAAGGCGGCCATTCCCGGCCCCTTCGGCGCCGGCAAGACCATGCTCCAGCAGCAAGTGGCCCGCTGGTGCAACGCCGAGATCGTCATCTACGTTGGCTGCGGCGAACGCGGCAACGAGCTGACCGACGTGCTTGAATTCATGCCCGAGCTGAAGGATCCTTATACCGGCCGGCCGCTCATGGAGCGCACCCTGCTCGTCGCCAACACCTCGAACATGCCGGTCGTCGCGCGCGAAGCCTCGGTTTACGTCGGCATGACCCTGGCCGAGTATTTCCGCGACCAGGGCTACGACGTGGTGATGGTCGCCGACTCGACCAGCCGCTGGGCCGAGGCGCTGCGCGAGGTCGCCGGCCGGCTCGGCCAGATGCCTGTCGAAGAAGGCTACCCGGCCTACCTTGGCTCGCGCCTGGCGGCCTTCTACGAACGCGCCGGGCGGGTCGAGACGCTGGCCGGCGAGCACGGCTCGGTCACCCTGATCGGGGCGGTTTCGCCGCCGGGCGGCGATTTCTCCGAGCCGGTGACCAGCCATACCAAGGAAATCGTCCAGACCTTCTGGGCGCTCTCCAAGGAACTCGCCGATGCCCGCCACTATCCGGCGGTGGACTGGCTTGAGAGCTTCTCCGGCTACGTACCCTCCGCAGCCCGCTGGTGGGCGGAAAACGTCGATCCCGGCTGGGCAGCAGCACGCGGCGAAGCCCTCGGCCTGCTCTCCGCGTCCGAGGAACTGCAACGCATCGTCAACCTGGTGGGCGTCGAGGCCCTGTCGAGCGAGCAGCGCTGGATACTCGAATCGGCCAACCTGATCAAGGAAGGGCTGTTGCAGCAGGCCGCCACCGACGACATCGACAGCTTCAGTTCGCCGGAGAAGCAATACACCCTGCTCGCCGCGCTGCTGGAAATCCACCGCCAGGGCCTCAAGCTGGTCAAGCTCGGCGCTCCCGCGCGGCGGCTGATCCAGATGCCCCTGCTGGTTCAGGCCCGGCGCTGGAAGAGCCAGTTCAAGTCGGACGAGATGGCCGCGCTGAAGGAAAAAATCACCAGGATCCCCGCCGAGTTCGAGTGGATTGCGCTTGATTACGAGGGCGCGAAGCCCGTCCCGGCGGGCGCATCCGAAAGCCAGGCGTCCCAACCATGAAAAACATCGAATTCCGTACAGCTACCTCGGCCCAGGGCGGCCTGATCGTCATGGGCGGCGTACCGGGCGTAGCGGCCGGCTCGCGCGTGCAGGTGCGCGACCACAACGGGCGCCTGCGCTCCGGCCTGGTCATCCGCACTGCCGACGATGCCGTGCTCGTCGAAGTCTTCGAAGGCACCGACGAACTCGACCTCGAGCGGACCTGGGTGCGCTTCCTCGACGAGCCATTCAAGCTGCCGGTTTCCCGCGACATTCTCGGCCGCATGTTCAACGGCGCCGGCGTGCCGCGTGACGGCCGGCCACCGATCATCTCTGCCGAGCGCCGCGATGTAAACGGCGAACCGATGAACCCAGCGGCTCGCGCCTACCCTCGCGAGTTCATCCAGACCGGCATCTCCGCCATCGACGGCATGAACTCGCTGACCCGTGGCCAGAAGCTGCCCATCTTCTCGGGCGGCGGCCTGCCGCACAACCGCGTTGCGGCGCAGATCGTCCGCCAGGCACGCCTGCTCGGCGAGGACACCTCCGAATTCGTCGTCGTCTTCGCCGCCTTCGGCGCTTCGCACGCCGACGCCCGCTTCTTCCAGGAGAGCTTCGAGGAAAGCGGCGTCCTCAACAATGTCGTGGTCTTCCTCAACCTCGCCGACGAGCCGGTCATCGAGCGCCTGCTGACCCCGCGCGCTGCCCTGACCGCCGCCGAGTACCTCGCATTCGACCTCGATTACCACGTGCTGGTCGTGATGACCGACATGACCGCCTACGCCGAAGCCCTGCGCGAAGTGGCGGTGCTGCGCGGCGACGTGCCGGCGCGCAAGGGCTACCCGGGCTATCTCTACTCGGACCTCGCCGAAATCTACGAGCGCGCCGGGCGCATCAAGAACCGCCGCGGTTCGATCACCATGATTCCGGTGCTCTCCATGCCCTCGGACGACATCACCCACCCGATCCCCGACCTGACCGGCTACATCACCGAAGGGCAGATCGTGCTCGGACGTGAGCTGTTCAACCAGGGGGTCTATCCACCGGTCATGGTCCTGCCCTCGCTTTCGCGCCTGATGAAGGACGGCATCGGCAAGAATTTCACGCGCGACGACCACCCCCATGTCGCCAGCCAGCTCTTCGCCACCTACGCCAAGGCGCTCGAAGTACGCGGTCTGGCGGCGATCATCGGCGCCGAGGAACTGAGCGATGCGGATCGCCGCTACCTGCAGTTCGCCGAAGCCTTCGAGAGCCGCTTCATCGGCCAGGGCGAAGACGAAAACCGCAGCATCGCCGAAACCCTCGACCTGGCCTGGGAACTCCTCTCGATGTTGCCGGCGAGCCTGCTGATCCGCGTTTCCGAAGAGGAGTTGGCCCAGCACTACCGGAACACCGAGAACACGTCGCCGGCGGCAGAAACCTGACGATGAAGAAGCGCCTCTCCGTCCCGCCAACCAAGAGCGCCCTGCTGCAGGTCGCTCGCCAGGTGCGCTTCCTCGAGCAGGGCCAGCAGATGCTCGAAAAGAAGCGCGACCTGCTGAGCCGGCTGGTCTATGAACGACTGGCCCAATACCGTGAGCTGCGCGCGCAGACCCTCGGGGAACTAAGCGAAACCTACCACTGGCTGGCCATCGTCCACATGCGCATGGGCGAACAAAAACTGCGCCAGTCGTCGCTGGGTCTGAAGCTTAGTGTCGACCTGAAGATAGTGGCCCGCTCCAGCGTCGGCGTCGAATACCCGAGCGTCTCGGCCGAGCCGCTGCCGCTGCAGCCGGTCGGCCTGATGTGGACTGACGTCAGTTTCGACGAGGCACGTCTGCGCCTGCGCAGTCTGACCGTCACCCTGGCCCGCCTCGGCGAGGCGGAAAATGCCCTGTGGCGCCTGCTGGCAGCGAGCCGCAAGACCCAAAAGCGGGTCAACGCACTGAAGTACAACATCATCCCGCGTTACCGGGCAACCGAGCATCACATCCGCGCCGCGCTCGAAGAAGACGAGCGCAATACGCTGTTCCAGATCAAGGTTCTGCGCGCACATGCCGACGCTGCGTCGGCGCCCTGAGCCCCAAGGACAACGCTTCGCGATCGCCACGCCATGAACTCGCCGTACGTATCGACCTTCCTGGGAAACCGCTTCTTCCTGACCAGTCCGCATATCGATGACGTAGCCATCGAGGACATCGCGCACGGCCTCGCCTATCAGTGCCGCTTCAACGGCCAGACCAGCGCCTTTTATTCGGTTGCCCAGCACAGCCTGATGGTCATGTCGCTGGTGCCGCAACCACTGCGCTTCCAGGCCCTGCTGCATGATGCCGCCGAGGCTTACCTGGGTGACATGGTCAAGCCACTGAAGCATTTGTTTCCGGAGTTCGGCGTCATCGAATCGCGCGTGATGGACATCATCGGCCAGCGCTTCGCGATCGACCTGACCCGTCTCGACCCGGCGATCAAGCGGGCGGACATGGTCGCCCTGGCGACCGAAAAACGCGACCTCATGCCCTATTCGACCGAAGCCTGGTCCTATCTGGACGGGATCGACGCCCTGCCGGACATCATCGAGCCGATGAGTCCGCAGGCGGCAAAGGAGGCTTTTCTGCAGGCCTTCCGTAGCTTAGCGGCCGCCTGAAAAGAAAAAGGCCAATCCGGGGATTGGCCTGTGGCGTCAAATCGGAACGGCGACTCAGTAAAGGACTTCGTGCCAGCGACCGCTCACCTGCATGTCTTCCTTCACCTGTTCCCACGCGGCGGTCGAACCGGCAATCTCGGCGAGTGTCTTTTCGACCCGCGCCTGCATGTCGTTGACGCCGGCGAAATACACATGGGTATCGGCGCCTTGCATCATTTCCCATACCTCGGCGGCATTCTGCGCCAGCGCCTTGTCGATATCCACCGGCGCGTCGAACAGCGGACGCGGGCTGATCGCCTGGAACGCCTTGAAGGTCGGCTGATAGACGTATTGCGCCAGGTCCTTGTTTTCGTCATTCATGTAGAGCATCTCAAGGCCGGATTTGGCGCCGTAGAAGAGGCGCACCTTGCCGTCCCAGCTGCCGAATTTTTCATAAATCGTGCGGATCAGCGCGCGGAACGGCGCGATGCCGGTTCCCATGCCGATCATCAGGATGCCGGATTTGCGGCTCGCCGGCACCTCGAACGGGTAGCCGAAGGGGCCGGTGAATTCGACCGCGGCACCGACCGGCAGGTCGCACAGGTAATTGGACGCGATGCCCTGATAGCGTTCACCGTTGAAATCGTCGATGTAGCTGTGGCGCTTGACGCAAATGGCGAATTCGATGCCGCCGTCGCGCTCGACATCGTTGTCGGCCACCAGATAGAGGCGCGGGTGGTATTTGTTGCCGTACTGGCCGGGCGCCATCACGCGCACGCACTGTCCCGTCTTGCATGAGAAAGACAGGTCATCGCGGCGAAAAACGAGGTGCCGCACATCTTCGGTCGAATTGGACGGCGTGATGCGCTCGGAACGCACCAGGGTGGCGGCATACTGCTTGCCGGCGGCAAAATTGGCGGGCGTAGTGTTCGTCATTCGTACTCTCCAAACAACTTCAAATTGTCAATTCCGCAAATGATACCCGAGAGTCAGCTGGCGTGTATCGGCAGAAATTGTCCAACCCTCAGCCGGAGACCTTTCTCGACTGCTGAACTTACGAGCATCGACGAAGCGAAGAACAAGCGCTTTGCCAAATCCACATCTTCTTCCCACAGAAAGCAAAAAGGCCAATCCGAAGATTGACCTAAGTGCATCTTCTGAATGGCGCGCCCGGAGCGATTCGAACGCCCGACCCTCTGGTTCGTAGGCAAAATAACTAGGTATTTATTATTTATTAACAGCCACTTAGAACGCTTGCCAAATGCAACTTCAGCCTAACTCAGTCACAACCAA
>DATIUN010000083.1:0-2468 GCA_035466795.1 Azonexus sp.
TACCCGGAATTTCCCGAGCCGTACAACAATCTGGCCGTGCTCTACGCCAGCCAGAAGCAATACGACCGGGCGCGCATGGCCCTCGAAATGGCGATCCAGGCCCACCCGTCGTATGCGACCGCCTACGAGAATCTCGGCGACCTGTATGCCAAGCTGGCCAGCCAGGCTTATGGCAAGGCCGTGCAGCTCGAAGGAGCGAGCAAGACGGCGAAAATCAAACTGGCCCTGGCGCACGACCTGATCACCGTGCCGGCCAAGTCACCCGGCAAGCCGGCGGATACCGCCGGCAGCAACAAAGCCGCCAGCCAATAACCTGAACAGGAACACGCGATGCTCAAGCAACTCTCCACCCTGACCGCCGGCCTGCTCGTCTCGCTTGCCGCCTGGTCCGTCCCGACCGTCGAAATGACCACCTCGCTGGGCAAGATCACCATCGAACTCAATGCCGAGAAGGCGCCAAGGACGGTCGAGATGTTCCTCTACAACGCCGATCATGGCTTCTACGATGGCACCATCTTCCATCGTGTCATCGACAACTTCATGATTCAGGGCGGCGGCTTTTCCAAGGCCATGGAAGAAAAGAAGACGCTCACCCCGGCACTGAAAAACGAGGCGACCGACAGCCTGCCCAACAAGCGCGGAACGATTGCGATGGCGCGTACCAGCGACCCCCATTCGGCGCGCGTCCAGTTTTTCATCAACCTGAAGGATAACGACGCGCTGAATCATCCCAACCGCAACGATCCGAGCGGCTTCGGCTATGCCGTATTCGGCAAGGTCACCCAGGGCATGGATGTCGTCGACAAGATCGCCAAGGTGCCGACCGGCAACGCCGGCTATTACGAAAATGTGCCGACCACGCCGGTCGTCATCCAGAGCGTCAAAATCATTTCCAAAAAGTAAGGACTCCCCAATGATCAAACTCACCACCAACCACGGCGTCATCTCCCTCGAACTGAACGCGGAAAAGGCCCCGAAGACGGTCGCCAACTTCCTCGCCTACGTCGAGGCCGGCCATTACAACAACACGATCTTCCACCGCGTGATCAAGAACTTCATGATCCAGGGCGGCGGTTTCGAACCCAACATGAACCAGAAGCCCTGCTCGGCACCAGTCGAGAACGAAGCCGCCAACGGCCTCAAGAACAAGCGCGGCACCGTCGCCATGGCCCGTACCAACGACCCGCACTCGGCTACTGCCCAGTTCTTCATCAACACTGTCGATAACGATTTCCTCGACTTCAAGTCGCCGTCCGGCCAGGGCTGGGGCTACTGCGTGTTCGGTGAAGTCGTCGAGGGCCTCGACGTGGTCGACAAGATCCGCGCCGTGCGCACCGGCAACAAGGGCTTTCATCAGGACGTGCCGGTCGAGGACGTGATCATCGAAAAGGCCGAGATCGTTTGATCCTTTTCATCTCCGATCTTCACCTGTCGCCCCGGTCACCCGGGGCGACTGCTTTGTTCCTCCGCTTTTTGGCCGGCCGCGCCCGCCAGGCCGAGGCGCTGTACATCCTCGGCGATCTTTTCGAAGTCTGGGTTGGCGACGACATCGATGACGCCTACCATACGGCGATCATTGCCGAATTGCGCGCCGCCAGCGATGCCGGCCTGAAAATCTACCTGATGCATGGCAACCGCGACTTCGCGCTGGGCGAACGGTTCGCGGCAGCGGCGGGGGCCAGCCTGCTGCCCGACCCCTACGACCTCGTCCTGCCCGAATGGTCCTTCGTCCTCTCGCACGGCGACGCGCTTTGCCTCGACGACCCCGTCTACATCGCCTACCGCGCCAAGGTACGCAACCCGGCATGGCTGCAGAAGATGCTGGCTCGCCCACGCTTCTTCCGCCGCCTGCTCGGGCGCTACATCCGCTGGCGTAGCGCCCGGCGCAAGCGCGACCAGTTCAACGCCTACGCCGACCTGCAACCGGCCGCGACGGACGATTTCATCCGCGCGCACGGCTACGCCACCTTCATCCACGGCCACACCCACCAAGCAGCAGCGCACGACCACATGGTCGATGGCATCCATGTCGAGCGCTGGGTGCTCGGCGACTGGCATGAAGACCGTGGCGACTGCCTGGTCTGGGATGGCGAGAGGCTGACCCGCGAAGCCATCGTTTTTGAAAACTGAGCAAAATACCGTGTCGACCGCAGCACTGAGGGAATCTAGGGCATTGAATGTCCTGCGCGAGGTCTTCGGCTACCCGGCCTTCCGCGGCGCCCAGGCCGAAATCATCGACCACGTCGCGAACGGCGGTGACGCGCTGGTACTGATGCCAACCGGCGGCGGCAAGAGCCTCTGCTACCAGATTCCCGCCCTGCTCCGCTCCGGCTGCGCCGTCGTCGTCTCACCGCTGATCGCGCTGATGCAGGATCAGGTCGACGCGCTGACCCAACTCGGCGTCAAGGCCGCCGTCCTCAACTCGACGCTCGACCGGCAGGAAGCGCAGGCCGTCGAACAAGCCATCT
>DATIUN010000084.1:0-7860 GCA_035466795.1 Azonexus sp.
TTCCCCGCTCGGCCAGCGTGGACAGCATGGCGCCGCCGGGATAAGGCAAGCCGAGCAACTTGGCGCTCTTGTCGAAAGCCTCGCCGGCCGCGTCGTCGAGCGTCTCGCCTAGCAACTCGTACTCGCCGACACCGGTCACCCGCATCAACTGCGTATGGCCGCCGGAAACCAGCAGCGCGACAAACGGAAAGCCAGGCGGATCGGCAGACAACAGCGGTGAGAGCAGGTGGCCTTCGAGGTGATGAACCGGAATCGTCGGCTTGTCCAGCGCCACGGCCAGGGCCTCGGCGAAGGCGCAGCCGACCAACAATGCACCGGCCAGCCCCGGACCGCGCGTGTAGGCGACCGCATCGATGTCGGCCAGGTCGCGATTCGCTCGGCTCAAGGCGTCACGCAACAGAGGCACGACGCGCCGGATATGATCGCGCGACGCCAACTCGGGCACAACACCGCCGTACTCGGCATGCATCGCCACCTGCGAGTACAAAGCGTGCGACAACAACCCGGCAGCGCTGTCGTAGAGGGCAATACCGGTTTCGTCACAGGAGGATTCAACACCGAGGACTAGCATCGGCGCGCATTTTAGCACTTGAGACAAAGGAGATTTCTCCAGTATACTGTTCGGCTTTCCGCAAGCTTGCGGATACAAATTTGCGCGCACTGCCGTTTACTTGACCTGGCAGGCGCCTGACGGAAGGGGGTGATTTATATGCCGAACATTCGTGTCAAGGAAAACGAGCCGTTCGAAGTGGCGATTCGCCGCTTCAAGCGCACTGTCGAGAAGACGGGCCTACTGACCGAGCTGCGCGCCCGTGAGTTTTACGAAAAGCCCACGACCGAGCGCAAGCGTAAGGCTGCCGCTGCTGTCAAACGCCAGCACAAGCGCCTCCGTAGCCTGACCCTGCCGCCGAAAATGTACTGATCCAGTCCATTTCGCAGCAAAAATGAGCCGCCCGCCCTCAAAAGCTGGCGGCTTTGTCTTTTTTCCGGCGACCTTTCCGAGAAATACACCATGAGCCTCAAAGCACGCATCACCGAAGACATGAAAACGGCCATGAAGGCCAAGGAAACGGCACGGCTGAACGCCATCCGCCTGCTGCTCGCCGCCGTCAAGCAAAGGGAAGTCGATGAGCGCATCGAACTCGACGATGCCGCCGTCGTCGCCGTCATCGAAAAGCTGACCAAGCAGCGCAAGGACAGCGTCACCCAGTACGAAGCTGCCGGCCGTCAGGAACTTGCCGATGCCGAAAAATTCGAAATCGCCGTCCTCGCCGCCTACCTGCCGGAAAAAATGAGCGCCGCCGATACTGCTGCCGCAGTCGCCGCGGCCGTCGCCGAGACCGGCGCCAATGGCCCGGCCGACATGGGCAAGTTGATGGCTGTGCTGAAGCCGCGCCTGGCCGGCAAGGCCGACATGGCGGAGGTGTCGAAACTGGTCAAGGCGGCGCTGGCCGGCTGATTCTCCACGATGATTCCTGATTCGTTCATTCAGGATCTGCTGGCCCGGGTCGACATCGTCGATCTGGTCGACAGTTACGTGCCGCTCAAGAAGGCGGGCGCCAACTATGCCGCGTGTTGCCCGTTCCACAACGAGAAATCGCCCTCGTTCACGGTCAGCCCGACCAAGCAGTTCTACCACTGCTTCGGCTGCGGCGCGCACGGCACGGCGATCGGCTTCGTCATGGAATACCAGGGAATCGGCTTCATCGACGCGGTCAAGGAACTGGCCGGCCGCGCCGGCATGCAGGTGCCGGAAAGCGAGGGGCGTGGCTCCAAGGACGAAAAGCCCGGCCAGACGCGCGCGCTGATCGAAATCATGGCGCGTGCCGCCCAGTACTACAAGGAACAGCTCAAGGCCTCGCCACGTGCCATCGAATATTGCAAGAAACGCGGGTTGACCGGGGAAGTTGCCGCCCGTTTCGGCATCGGCTACGCCCCCGACGGCTGGCAGAACCTGCAGGCGGTTTTCCCCGACTACAACGCCGAGGAACTGAAGCTCGCCGGCCTGGTTATCGAAAACGACGCCGGCCGCCGCTATGACCGTTTCCGCGACCGGTTGATGATCCCGATCATCAACCCCAAGGGCGACATCATCGCCTTCGGTGGGCGCATCATCGACCAGGGCGAACCGAAATACCTCAACTCGCCGGAAACGCCGCTGTTCGAGAAGGGCCGCGAACTGTTCGGCCTGCCGCAGGCCCGCCAGGCGCTGCGCGACACCAATACCGCCATCGTCACCGAAGGCTACATGGATGTCATCGCGCTGGCCCAGAACGGGGTCGGCAATGCCGTCGCGACGCTCGGCACGGCGACTACGGCAACCCATGTAAACAAGCTGTTACGGCAGGTCGACCGCATCGTCTTCTGTTTCGACGGCGACAACGCCGGCCGCAAGGCCGCCTGGCGCGCCCTGGAAAACGCTCTCGAGGCATTGGCCGACAACAAGCGTCTCGCTTTCGTCTTTCTGCCCCAGGAAGACGACCCGGACAGCTACATCCGTGCCCACGGCAAAGCCGAATTCGACCGCCTGGTACACCAGGCCATGCCGCTTTCCGATTTCCTGCTGCGTGAACTTGGCCAGCGCTGCGACCTGACCAGTTCCGAAGGCAAGGCGCAACTGATCTACGAGGCGAAGCCGCTTCTGCTCAAGCTGCCGACGCCGCTGCTGCGCCTGCAACTGGTCAAGCGGCTGGCCGAAGCCAGCGGCTTTGCCCAGAGCGAGGTCGAACGCCTGTGCGAGCTGAAATCCTTCATGCCTGCCGCACCGCCGAAAGCCGCTCGCAGCGCGCCGTCGCTGACGCGCAACCTGCTCCGTATCGTGCTGCAGAAACCGGCGCTGGCCGGGCAGTTGCCGGTCGGCCTACTGCCCGATACCGCGGAACGGCCGGCACTGCTCCTGCTGCACCGGCTGGTCACCGCCAACCCCGACTCGACCGGTTACGCCAGCCTGCGCGAGCAAATCCGCGGTCTGCCGGAAGAAGCCCTGTTCGAGAGTTTTGCGGCGGAACTTCTCGGCAATCCGTTTGACGAAGGTGAGGCAGAAACGGAATTCCACGCAACCTTGGAAAAGCTTCAGGAGGGCGACCAGAAGCGCGCCTTCGCCGAGCTGCAAATTCGGGTGCAGAAACTTGGCGTTGCCGGTCTGACACCCGAGGAAAAACAGGCGTACATTCGTCTTTCCAACCGGGAAAAACGCAGCTAAGTTGTGGTATAATCTACGGTTTTCTCCAATCAAACGGATTGTGGTCATGGCTAAGGCAAAAGCAAAAGACACCGCTAAAGAAGCCCCCAAGGCGCGTATCAGCAAGGCCAAGGAGAAAGCTGCCGAAAAGGCGCTGCTCGCTGGCGCGTTGACGGAAGCGCCTGCTCCGCTCGACGCGGAGGCACGCAAGACGCGCCTCAAGAACCTGATCAAGCTCGGCAAGGAACGCGGCTACCTCACCTACGCCGAAATCAATGACCACTTGCCGGACGATGTCGTCGACGCCGAGAGCATCGAGACCATCATCTCCACCTTCAGCGACATGAGCATCCAGGTTTTCGACGAAGCCCCGGCTGCCGAAGACCTGCTGATGTCCGATACCGCCGCCGCTACGACCGACGACGACGAAGTGGAGGAGCAGGCCGAACAGGCGCTGTCCACGGTCGATTCCGAATTCGGCCGCACCACCGACCCGGTCCGCATGTACATGCGCGAAATGGGCTCAGTCGAGCTGCTCACCCGCGAAGGCGAAATCGAGATCGCCAAGCGTATCGAGGACGGCCTCAAGCACATGGTGCAGGCGATTTCGGCCTGCCCGACGACGATTGCCGACATCATCGACATGGCTGCCAAGATCGAGTCGGACGAAATGCGCATCGACGAACTGGTCGATGGCCTGATCGATCCGAACGCTGTCGAAGCTGCCCCGACCGCCGATTTGCCGGACGACCTCAGCGACGATACCGATGACGAAGAGGACGAGGACGGCGGCGCCGGCGCCGTGTCGGCCTCGCTGCTGCAGCTGAAGACCGATGCCCTGGTGCGCTTCAATGCGATCAAGGCGCTGCATGTCAAACTGCAGAAGGCTTTGGCCAGCAAGGGCTCGCAGGACAAGACCTACCTCAAGCTCCGCCAGCAGATTTCCGACGAGCTGATGAACATCCGCTTCACCTCGCGCTCGATCGAACGTCTGTGCGACAGCGTGCGCAGCATGGTCGAAATGGTTCGCAAGTCGGAGCGCAAGATCCAGCAGATCAGTGTGGAAAAGGTCAAGATGCCGCGTCCGCACTTCATCCAGGCCTTCCCGGGCAATGAAGTCAATCTCGACTGGTTCGACGCCGAGATCGCCGCCGCGCCCAAGACCTACCTTGCCATCCTGACCCGCAACGCGCCGGCGATCAAGGAAGAACAGAAGAAGCTGATCGCGCTCCAGGAGCACATCGGCATTCCGCTGAAAGACCTGAAAGACATCAACAAGCAGATGTCCACCGGCGAAGCCAAAGCCCGCCGCGCCAAGCGCGAAATGACCGAGGCCAACCTGCGCCTGGTGATCTCGATCGCCAAGAAATACACCAACCGCGGCCTGCAGTTCCTCGATCTGATCCAGGAAGGCAACATCGGCCTGATGAAGGCGGTGGACAAATTCGAATACCGTCGCGGCTACAAGTTCTCGACCTACGCCACATGGTGGATCCGCCAGGCCATCACCCGCTCGATCGCCGACCAGGCACGGACCATCCGCATTCCGGTCCACATGATCGAGACGATCAACAAGATGAACCGGATCAGCCGCCAGATCCTGCAGGAAACGGGCGCCGAACCGGATCCCGCGACGCTGGCCAAGAAAATGGACATGCCCGAGGAAAAGATCCGCAAGATCATGAAGATTTCCAAGGAGCCGATCTCCATGGAAACCCCGATCGGCGACGACGACGACTCGCACCTCGGCGACTTCATCGAGGACCAGGCAACCCTGGCGCCCGCCGATGCGGCCATGTACTCCAGCCTGCGCGGCGTGACGAAGGACATCCTCGATACGCTGACGACGCGGGAAGCCAAGGTGCTGCGCATGCGTTTCGGCATCGAGATGAACACCGACCACACCCTGGAAGAAGTCGGAAAGCAGTTCGACGTCACCCGCGAGCGTATCCGCCAGATCGAAGCCAAGGCCTTGCGCAAGCTGCGCCACTCCAGCCGCTCGGACAAGCTGCGCAGTTTCCTGGACACCAGCGGCACCTGAAGAGTTCGGGCCTGTAGCTCAGTTGGTCAGAGCAGAGGACTCATAATCCTTTGGTCCAGGGTTCAAGTCCCTGCGGGCCCACCAGCAATACCAGCGGCAGGCCATCCTTCGGGGTGGCATTTGCTTTCGAGAACCCAGCACATCAGCCTTCAGAAAGGGATCCACATGCGCACCACCGAGGTTTTTGAGTACCTGAAGAAACATGGCCAACTGCTCGATCTGGAGATTGCGGCAGCAACCGGCATTTCGCTTGACGAGGTCAGGTCATCCCTGTCAGCTCTGTCAGCCCAGGGCGACATCTCCCGCTGCAGCGTCACCAGCTACACCAATGGCAAGCCCGTAGAGGGTTTCCAGTGCAGGATTGCCGGCTACATCCCGCGCCCCGCACCCGGCAGAAAGCCAGGAGCCAACCCCAAGGGTTAGTTCGGCAACGGGCTTTTCAGCCCGATCCGCTGCTATTTCCCGCCAAGTGTGAAATGCGCCACGGACTACTCGATGGGCGAGGCCTTAGGCTACGCCCATAGGAGAAATGTCATGGCAAATCAAGCAAGCATATCGCTGGTCAGGAACGTATTCGTCGCCACACTGGGCGATGGCCGGCGCATCAAGCATTCCGATCTGCAGAAGATGGCTTATGCGCTCTTTTGCGCCGGCGTACAAGCCGCCGATGTGAAATATGAATGGCACGCGGGGCTCCGCATGATTACCGCAGGCCAGCAGGTAGGCCTGTCGTCGGAGATGCTTCGTCTGGAGCGCGAGCGTCCTCCTGCCACGCTGACGAACGTCGCCTGACCGATCGGGCAACCCCGGGTTGTCAGTTAAAGATGACAATTCCGGATACAGCCCCGCGCGCCGCCCAACTTCGTCATAGCCGGAGAACGCCCAAAAACGGTCATTCCAGTCGACTGGAACGGGTTTCGAGCATTTTCTCGAGGGCGCTCCGTTCCTCCAGGGTTGGCATGGACGAGGTATATTCAAGGCCGGCGATGTTGGCCGAGACAAAGCGCACACGGCATTGCATCTTGAGTTCCTGAAAAGCACTTCCACGACGCAACATGAAAGTCAGTATGGCCGGCGTGCCCACGGCCACCGCCTGACCCGCACGAGTCATCGACTCGGCGGCCTCGAATTCGGCGCCACCCAGCGATATGTTTTTGGTGTTCCCGGAGTAGCGCTTGCCGGTTGCCGAAATCATCAGGTTGCACTGAATGCGTGCGCGAATGCGCAGATTTTTGCGGCGCTCGTCCATGCCTAGATTATGGTGCCAAAACCGGATCAGGCGATGAAAAAGGCATCATTGTCCCCGTGCCCAGACCAGAGGTCGTTTCCTCCCCGGCTGCGAGAATCATTTCTCATGAAATTCCGAGCAAGGGCATCCTGATCGATGAGAAAGCTGCCGTTATTGCACTGGGCGATCGACGGCATGCCATTGCGCGGGAACGCCCCGGGGCGATCCGGGACGATGGAGCGGTGATCGCGCTATGCGGGAAAAAGCTGAGGGACTTCCTTCACGACTTCCTGGCGAAGCAACCGAACGCGCACGGCGTCCCGGTCATCACATGCGCTTACAGGTGACGAAGGACGGCGAGTTCCGCCAGTTCCCTCGCCGTGACGCCCGCCTTGTCAGGCGCCGATAACCCGTACACGAATCACGTGCGGCGTCGCCTCGATAGCCGCAATCACCTCGGGACTCGGGCTGCGCTCTACATCGATGATGTTGAACGCCAGTTCGGCACGGCTCTTGTTCATCATGTCGATGACATTGACCTTGTGCTCGGCGAGGACCGACAGCACATGACCGAGAACGCCGGAAACGTTGTCGTTGGCGAAGGTGATGCGCGAGCTGCCCGCCGAGCGCGGCATATTCACGGCCGGGAAATTGACCGAATTGGCGATGTTGCCGTTTTCCAGATAATCCATGAACTGGTTGGCCGCCATCACTGCGCAGTTCTCTTCGGACTCCTCGGTACTGGCGCCGATATGCGGCATGGCAATGACATCCGCCCGGCCGAGCATCGCCGGCTCGGGGAAATCACACACATAGGTACCCAGTTTGTCCTGATCGAGACTGCACAGAACAGCTGCCGGATCGACGACGGATTCCCGGGCAAAGTTCAGCAGGACGGCCCCCTTCTTGACCGAAGCCAGCGCATCCTCGTTGATCAGGTGGCGCGTCGCATCGAGGGCCGGCACATGCAGCGAGACGTAGTCCGAGCGCGCCAGCAACGTTGACAGGTTCTCCATGCGGGTCACCGCGTTGGACAAGCGCCAGGCGGCATCGATCGACAGCGCCGGGTCGAATCCGACCACGTTCATGCCCATGGCCAGCGCCATGTCGGCCACCATCGAACCAATCGCCCCGAGGCCGACGACACCCAGCGTCTTGCCCTTGATCTCGCCGCCGACAAAGCGGGATTTTTCCTTTTCGAGCAATTGCGCCATTTCGGCCGCGTCGGTCATGCTGGTGAGCGATTGTACATAGGCCAGGCCAGGCAAGATGCCGCGCGTGGCCAGCAACATGCCGGCCATCACCAGTTCCTTGACCGCATTGGCGTTGGCGCCCGGCGTGTTGAACACGACGATGCCATGCTTGCTGTACTCGGCGACGGGAACATTGTTCACCCCGGCGCCGGCGCGG
>DATIUN010000085.1:0-6689 GCA_035466795.1 Azonexus sp.
CAGTCGCTCTATGGCTGGCGTGACGAACCGGACAGCAACGCGCTCGAAGTGCACATCCACCACCTGCGCAGGAAGCTGGGCAGCGACCTGATCCGCACGCTGCGCGGCGTCGGCTACACGATTCCCAAGTGACGACCGTCTGGTTCTCGCTACGCCGCCGCCTGCTCGGCCTGCTGCTCGGTGGTGTCGCGGTGGCCTGGCTGGTGACCATGGTCTTCAGCTACGTCGACGCCCATCACGAAGTCGACAAACTTTTCGACGCCCAGCTCGCCCAGGCGGCGCAAACCCTGCTCGCGCTGGCCAGTCACGACGAGGGTGACGACATCGAGGACCTTGGCGACGCGGGCCACAAGTACCAGCGCCGCCTGCGCTTCCAGATCTGGCGAGCCGACGGCAAGCTGGTGATGCGCTCGAAAAATGCCCCGGAAACGCCGTTGACCGCAGCAACCGGCTTCTCCGAGACGCGCGGCGAGGATGGCCACTGGCGCCATTTCAGTCAATGGAACGACGACCGCAGCCTGCAGGTGCAGGTCAGCGAAAATCATCACATCCGCGACGACCTGATCGGCCACATCGCCTGGCGCCTGCTCTTGCCCGCCCTCTTCGGCCTGCCGCTGATCGGCCTCTGGGTCTGGCTCGCCACCCGCCAGGCGCTGTCCTCGCTGGACGGCATCGCCAAACAGATCGCCAGCCGCGCGCCGCAGCAACTGCAGCCGCTGACACCCGCCTCCGCCCCGGAAGAAATCCGCACCATGCTCGAGGCGCTGAACGGTCTGTTCCAGAGGGTCGAAACCGCCCTCGAGGCCGAACGCCGATTCACCGCCGACGCCGCCCACGAACTGCGGACGCCGCTGGCGGCACTTCAGGCACAAGTACAGGTTGCCCTGCGGGCGCGTGACAGCGGCGAACGCGACCGCTCGCTGGCACAGCTGCAAAGCGGCCTGACCCGCGCCTCGCATCTCGTCGACCAGATGCTGCAACTGGCCCGCCTCGACCCGGAATCCGGCCTGCCCGATCCGCAGCCGGTCGATCTGGCGATGCTCGCCGAATCAGTGTGCGCCGACCTCGGGCCGCTGATCCTCGACAAGGATATCGATTTCGCTCTCGATGCCGCCGCCGGCTGTACCGTGACCGGCCAGGCCGAATGGCTGCGCGTGCTGATCCGCAATCTGGTCGACAACGCCATCCGTTACACCCCGCTGGGCGGTACAGTCCGCGTCCGCGTCTCCCGCGCCAATGGTCATTGCCGGCTGTGCGTCAGCGACAGCGGTCCGGGAATTCCGCCAGCCGACCGCGACGCCGTCCTGCGCCGCTTCCATCGTCTCGACCAGGGCTCACAGCCGGGCAGCGGACTGGGCCTCGCCATCGTCGCCCGCATCGCCGAACTGCACGGGGCCGAACTCGATCTCACGACGGCTGAAGACCTGCAAGGACTCAGGGCAATAGTCGTCTGGCAGCTTCGGACGTAGCGGAAAGACATCCGGGGAGCCACAGAGCATCCGGGACAGCGGATTCTGTCTGGCAAGATTAGCGATTCTGGATGAGGCGCGGATGTCAAATGTCAGCAGCGTGACATGTAGAATGAAAAGCTATTGCTGCTGCATTGCACGAGGGGGGAAAAGAATGGATAAGGTGGCGGACATCGAGCAGGCGATCAACGCACATAGGCAGTGGATGGCGCAGCTCAGACAGGCGGTGTTCGACGCGCTGTCGGGAATCGACGTGCAGAGCATCCGTGCCGACAGCCACTGCGAATTCGGCAAGTGGCTGCATGGCCCCGGCCTTTCACCAGATGAGCGGCTGACGGATCATTATCTCGAGGTTCGGCGCCTGCACGCCGAATTTCATGAGCTTGCGGGACGGATCGTCGAAGAGGCGGCCGCCGGCCAGGTGGCCGAGGCCTATACGCTGCTTTACGGCGAATACATCACCCTGTCCGGCAGACTGATCCTGGCGATGCGGGCCTGGCAGTCAAAGCTGATCGGGTTCTGATCGCCCAGGATGCTTCGCTTCCCGGGATGCCGAACCGGAGTTTTGTGATAACGGAAATTCTCGAACGCATTCGAGTGAATGTTCATCGTCATGCGCGAAAAATTTCGTAATTATGTATTATCGCGAGATGGCGAATTGATCCGCAATTCGTCAGGGGCATGGCATGGGCAGGAATGTTCATCGTGGCCGGTTGAACACGCGTGTATTCGAACAACGATTGGAGCAGAGACATGACTAAGAAAATTGCATATGTAACCGGTGGCATGGGTGGAATCGGGACCTCCATTTGCCAGCGCCTTGCCAGGGATGGCTTTCAGGTTGTCGCCGGCTGTGGCCCGAACTCGCCGCGCAAGGAAACCTGGCTGGTCGAACAGAAGGCGTTGGGTTTTGACTTCGTGGCTTCGGAAGGCAATGTCGGCGACTGGGACAGCACGGTTGCTGCGTTCGCCAAGGTCCGCGCCGAAGTGGGCGAGGTTGATGTGCTGGTCAACAATGCCGGCATTACCCGCGATGGGGTTTTCCGCAAAATGACGCCGGAAGACTGGAAGGCCGTCATCGACACCAACCTGAATTCACTTTTCTTCGTCACCCGCCAGGTTCTCGATGGCATGCTCGACCGTGGCTGGGGCCGGATCATCAACATTTCCTCGATGAACGGCCAGAAAGGTCAGTTCGGCCAAACCAACTATTCCACTGCCAAGGCCGGAATGCATGGCTTCACCATGTCCCTGGCTCAGGAAGTCGCCGGCAAGGGCGTCACCGTCAATACCGTCTCGCCGGGTTACATCGGGACGGATATGGTCAGGGCCATCCGCGAGGATGTCCTGGCAAAGATCGTTGCCACCATCCCGGTCAAGCGCCTTGGTACGCCGGACGAAATCGCCTCGATGGTGGCCTGGCTTGCTTCAGACGAGAGCGGCTTTGCGACGGGTGCCGACTTTTCGCTGAACGGCGGCAACCATATGGGCTGAGCCTGTCACTGTCGACGGCGCTTCCGCTGTCCGCGTTATTCAGCCATTATCGCCGTCGACCGCAACCGGCTGCTGCAGCGTGACGGGCCAGGCGGAATGCGTGCGGGGGTTGATCCGCAACCTGGTCGACGATGCCATCCGCTACACCCCGCCTGGAGGCCAGGCGCGGGTTGCCATCGCCGGCAGCAATGATTGTTGCCGGTTGCGCTGCAGCGACGGCGGCCCGGGCAGCGGCCTGGGACTGACCATCGTCGCCCGCATCACCGAACGGCACGGCACCTACCTGGAACAATCGACCGCCGAAGCGCTGCGCGGACTGCAGGCGACGTCATCTGGAAGGCAAGCAGCCAGCGGCAAACGCGCCATCCGGCCAGCCCGCCATCCGGCTACCTCGCCGTTTCAGCAGCCAGCGGCACACGGAACTCGAACACCGAGCCCTTGCCCGGTCGCGAACGACAGCCGACCTCGCAGCCGAGGGTCTTCGCCAGCCGCTTGACGATGGAAAGCCCGAGTCCCAGCCCCCTGGCCCGGTCGCGCTGGGGATTCCCGACCTGGAAATATTCGTCGAAGATCGCCTCGATGTGCTCCGGCGCAATGCCGATGCCGGTATCCCAGACCTGGACCAATGCGTGGTCGCGGCGGCTGCGTATGGCGACAAGCACACCGCCCGCCGCGGTATGTTTGAAGGCGTTGTCGATCAGATTGCGCAACAGGTTCAGGAGCATTTTCTGGTCGGTGAACAGCACCAGCTCCCGTTGCGGGAAGAAGAATTTGAAACGCAACCCCTTTACCCCGGCCAGCGGGGAAAATTCCCTATCGATCCGGTGAAATATTTCCGCGGCCGGAAGCGACCCCGGGCAAGGCTGTACGGCGCCGGTATCGAAGCGCGAAATCTCGAGCAGTTCCGTGAGTATGCCCGACAGACTTTCAGCGGATCGCGAAAGATAGTCGGCAATGCGCCTTTGCTCCGTACTCAGTTCGGTCTTGCCAAGGGCATCCTGGAACAGATTGATGGCCAGGATCGGTTGCCGCAAATCGTGACTGGCGGCGGCGAGAAAGCGCGATTTGGCGCGGCTTGCCTTTTCCGACTCGTCGCGCGCCTGCGCCAGTTGCCTGAGCACCTTCTCGCGCTCGGTCAGGTCGCGACCGATCGCCAGATAGCGGTCGTCCGGCAGGCGCTGGACCACCAGGTCGAGCGGTACCGTCGAGCCGTCTGAACAGCGCAGCAGCCAGCGCTGTTCGACGACGGCGCCGGCGTCACAACGGGCCAGCTCCGGCGCGATGCGCGGGGCTTCCTCCTGGGCGACGACGTCCACGTTGCGCAGGCGCAGCATTTCTTCGCGCGTGTATTTGGCGAGCCGGCAGGCTTCGGCATTGACGTCGAGCAGATTGCCCTGCAGATCGCTGACAAAAATGGCCTCGCTGGCGATGTCGAAAATCTGCTGCGCCAGCTGCATCCGTTCTTCCGTCTTCTTCCGTTCGGTCACGTCGCGCACGATGGCCCACATCGCCTCCGGCTGCCCGTTCTTGTCGCGCATGAGGAAAGTCCGCAACTCCACCGGAAACACTGTGCCGTCCTTGCGGATGTATTCCTTGGCATACACCGCGGAATGACCGTCGGGAATGATCTGCTCGGCAACGATCCGCGCTTCCATCTCATGCCACTGGGCCGGCGTCAGGTCGACGAAGGTCATCTGGCGCAGCTCGTCGGCGGAGTAGCCGAGCATGTCCTGAAACGCCTGGTTGAACTCCCGGAGATGGCCCGCCATATCGACCAGCACGAAAGCATCCAGCATGCTCTCGTGCAAGCGTCGGTAGCGCTCTTCGCTCGCCCGCAGTGTTTCATCCGCGATCTGCTGTTCCGTGATGTCGGTGCTGACGCCGACCATGGCCACCGGCTTGCCGGACTCGTCGCGGACCAGGGTGGTACGAAGGTCGATGAGCATCGGCGAACCGTCCGCCCGATAATTGACGACCTTGCCGTTCCACGCGCCAAACCGGCGAGTCGCCTCGGCGATCTCGTCCTGCGTCGCATCGGCTTGCGGACCGTCGCCATAGACCGAGACATGCTGGCCGAGCCGGTTCTCCTTCGGCGAAGCGAGCGCCTCGGCTTCCGCCCTGTTGACGTAGGTCACGGTACCAGCCAGGTCGGTGACCGTCACCTGCTCCTGGATCTGGTCGAGCACCAGCGCCTGCAGGTGCAGTTCGCTGTCGAGCTGCTTGCGCCGGGTAATCACGTCGAAGACCGCGACGAAGTGATCGGGGCCGGGCGAATAGGCCTGTACGGCGAACCAGGACTGGAGCGACTCGAGATATGTCTCGAACTTCTCCGGTTGGCCGCCCGCTGCGACACGCCCGTAGATTTCAAAAAGCTGCCGGTCAGCGGTGCGAATGCCGGGAATGACTTCGCTGACGCGCTTGCCGCAGACCGGACCCAGACCCGTCTGTTCGTGGAAAGCCGGGTTGGTGTAGAGATAGATAAAGTCTTGCGGCACGCCGTCTTCGAACAGCATCCGGCAATAAGCGACGCCGTTGAGCATGTTTTCCAGAATGCCCTGAAGCGCGGCGTCGGCTGGAAACGCCTTGGCCTCCGGCACCGAAGCGGTGCCGGAGGCTACCTTGTCCGTTCCGGAGGATATTTCTTGCATGAACCCGGATTTTCAGTCTTATTCACCGTCGACCGCAACCGGCTGCTGCAGCGCGCTGGCCCGCGCCGCGCGCTGCACCGGCGTTTCGAGACTGATGCGTCCGAGGGCGCCGTTACGGTAGTCAACAAGCAGGATGGCCGCTGCCTTCTCCAGATCGAGTTCACCGCCGCGCCCCTTGATGATGCAACCGCGCTTTCTGGCTATGGCCTCAATCACCGCGACGGCATCGCTGCCCTGAGTGGGAAACCCGTAACGCGCCGTCAGCATGGCCGGGTAGTGTTCGAGCAGGAAGCCGGCAAGAAAGGTCGCGACCTCGATGTCGATGTAGGCGTTGACGCCGATTGCGTGGCTGGCCGCCAGCATCAGCCCATCGACCGGATGGGCAATCTTCGGCCACAACATGCCGGGGGTGTCGTACAGGGTCAGGCGTGAACTGATATCGATGCGCTGCTGGCTCTTGGTCACCGCCGGCTGGTCGCCGACGGCAGCCACGCGCTTCTTGACCATGGCGTTGAGCAGCGTCGATTTGCCGACGTTGGGGATGCCCATGATCATCAGGCGCAGCGGTTTGACCGCATCGTTGCGATGCGGTGCGAGTTGCTGGGCCAGCGCGGGAACCCGCGCGACATCGCCGGGTTTCTTGCAACTGATCGCCACTGCCTTGACGTCCGGCTGCTGCGCGAAATAGTCGAGCCAGGCCTTGGTCGCCAGCGGATCGGCCAGGTCGGCCTTGTTCAGCAGCTTGAGGCAGGGACGCTGGCGGAAGGCGCGCAGCTCGTGAATCATCGGGTTGCTGCTCGCCTGCGGCAGGCGAGCATCGAGCACCTCGACGACGACATCGGCCATGGCCAGCGTTTCGGCCGCCTTCTTGCGGGCGGAGGTCATGTGACCGGGGAACCATTGGATGGACATGGGCAGGGGAGTCGTCGTTGCGGGAAAGGTGGGCATTATCCCAAATCCCTCGCCTTAACGCCGGCCTACATTTTGTTACAAAGCTTAACAGCTTGGCCGGCACGACCTCGCTATCCTTCGTTCATGCAGTCCGGCACAGCGTGTGCCGGCGATTTGAACCGCAGGA
>DATIUN010000086.1:0-14675 GCA_035466795.1 Azonexus sp.
CGATACCATCGACCGGTCGCACCTGACGGAAATGGCCGAGGACATTCCGCCCGCGCAGCCGAATGCCAGCGGTGCCTTTCAACTGGCCGAGGTGGTCGATCTGGCAACGCTGGAACAGGGCTACCTCGACTGGGCAAAGGCGCGGCCGGGAAACGACCTGCCGACGTTGGCCGGGCGCCTCGGCATCAGCCAGCGGACGCTTTATCGCAAGCTGCAGGCGATGGGCTGACCAGCTTGCCGGTCGTCCCGGCGGGGGTCACGGAATGTCGATGTGATGCGCGCTCAGCCAGTCGCGGTCAAGTTCCCAGCACACTTCCTTGACGCCGGGCTAGGCTTTCACGATGGCGGCGGCTTCCGACTGAACCTCGCCGAGCAACTGCTCTACGGCAATGAACGCCGGGTCGTTGGGCTTCTTGGTATTCACGTCGGGATAGAGTGCCGCCAGCGCCTTGAAAGCCGGGACGGCAACGCTGCGCGGCGTGCTTACGCAGGCCGTGCCCTGGCTGAATTTCAGTACGTGGAACTTGTATGGATAGTTCTTCAGTTTTTCGCTGGCTTGGGTCTCGATGGCGCTGGTCACCTGGCGCGCGGCGGCATCCTGTCGCTACGAAATGTCGCGCGGATCAGCCGGCGAAGTTTTCCGGCATCTGTAGGGCGATGACCTCGCCGCGCGCGGTGGCGACGCCATCGGCATAAACAGTGGCTTCGACCACCACCTTGCGGCCCTTGATCTCCTTCACCCGGCCACGAATTTCCAGCAGCGGACCGAGCGGCGTCGGCTTCAGGTAGCTGACCTGCAGCGAGCCGGTGACGAAGCGGTAGGCCGGCAGAGTATCCATAGCCCGGTTCTCGGCGCGGTACATCGCGGCCGCTGCCGTGCCGGTGCCGTGGCAGTCGATCAGCGAAGCGAGCAGGCCGCCATAGACGAAGCCGGGAATCGCCGTATGCTCGGGCCTGGGCTGAAAACGCGTAACGCTTTCGTCGCCCTCCCAATAGGTCTTGATCTGGTGCCCGTCGGCGTTGAGCCGGCCGCAACCGTAGCAATGGGCGACGTTTTCCGGGTAATAGTCCTGAAAGGCTCGCATGTGGTCTCCTGGGTTATTCCTCTCTTGTTTGTGCAGGGTACGGCAATCAGCGTTGCCTGTGGAAATTTGGGAATGCTCGGGTTCGACCCTCAACGGCCCATCGGGCTTTGCGCCCCACCGGCTTCAATGCAGCGACAAGGCCATACAGTGCAGCAGAGTCATGGGCAAGTGCCGGCCAAGTCCAGCCGTTCGCCGTGGAGCGGCATAGCAGTCACTCCAACAACTCAAGAGCAGTTACTGCTGCCTCGACGGCAGGATTGTCTCTGACTGTATTCCACGCTACCGCCGTTGTCACAACCCTCAATTTATCAGTTAGGGGACGCACGACGGCGGTGTCCGGTGCCATCTTCTTCATGGCTGAAGGAATCAGCGCAACACCCTGTCCGCAACCGACAAAGGCAACCTGAGAAGCCACCGATCCGACCTCATGAACAATGCGTGGAGAAAAGCCAGCCATTCGGCACGCCGTCACCAAGCTATCGAAGTAGCCGGGACTGACTCGACGGTAGAACATCACAAAATCCTCTTCTGAAAGCGAGGACAGTCGAATACGAGATCGTGAAGCCAACGGATGATCTTTGGGTAGAGCAACGGCCAAGCGATCTTCACGCAGCGGCATCGATTTGATACCCGAACCGAGTTCTCCTTCAAGCCGGGCAAAGGCCAAATCAATATCGCCTGACTGAAGTAAGGGTACAGCCTCCACGCTGTCAATCTCTCGCATGGAAATCGTTACGTCAGGATGTGATGCTTTCATTTTATCGATCAGTGGTGGCAACACATCAACCATGGCCGAAGTAATCGCCCCGACGGCCAAGATACCGCGCTGACCTGTTGTGGCCTCGCGTACGGCAAGTTCCAGCCGTTCCAACTGCTCGGCAAACTTTTTGACGGCAGGAAGAATCGCGGCGCCTGCGGGCGTCAGTTTGGTCCCACGCCGTGATCGTTCAAACAGTTTGACCTTGAGTGCCTGTTCAAGAATTTGAATTTGATCTGTCAGCGGTGGCTGAGACATGCCTAGCCGCTTGGCGGCACGCCCAAAATGCTCTTCCTCGGCAACAGCGAGAAACAACCAGAGATGGCGGATTAGACGGAAGTTAATCATGGCGGCGTGATATGTTTTGGCTATCGTAGCATTTCTCAAACAGGATTGGACGTATCAGAAGTATCGGTACAACAATGGGCTCGATTGATGAGTTGAGGTACCCATGTTTGATACCACAGCAGTCTTATCCGCCGCCGTTGTTTGTCTGGCGGGAGTGATGAGTCCCGGTCCGAACTTCGTTGCAGTTAGTCATCGTGCGGTTTCATCTTCGCGGTTTGAAGCCGTAGTCATGGTGTTTGGGATCGCCATGGTCAATTCGCTTTGGGCGGCCATGGCCTTGTTTGGGCTAAGCCTGCTGGTGATTACCTTGCCGTGGATGTTTTGGTCAATCAAGTTGATGGGGGCTGTCTATCTGGTCTGGTTCGGCGTTCAACTCCTCATGCGATCAGGTCAGCCGCTCAAGCCAAGAGGGAAATCTGGTTTGGTTTCTTCGTTTCCGTCAGCCCTGCGTGATGGCATAGCCACTAATCTGGCGAATCCAAAGTCAATGGCGTTCTATGCGTCGGTTTTCTCAGGGGCGGTTCCCACCGATGCATCCATTCAAACCTTGCTGTCCATGGTTGTGATGGTCGGAGTAATTTCCACACTCTGGTATGGCAGCGTGGCGCTTGCCTTGTCTGCGGATCGAATGGCTGCTCTGTACCGGCAAAGCAAGACCGTTGTCGAGCGGACATGTGGTGTGTTTCTGGTCCTGCTCGGTGGGCGTCAAGGTCTGCTTTGAGTTGCTTCAAATGACTGTTCAGGACACGGACTTGCAGGTGGCAACGTAAATCTGACCGTCCGTCCACAGTCTGAAGCACTCATTCGGCGTTTGGGAGCGAACGACTTGACGGCCGATTCCATGGTTCGCCAAGGTCAGTTTTCGGGCGGTCGTGCCGCAGCGATATTTCACCGGCACCTGCTGGCAACTAGATAATCGCCGCAAAAGCGACGCCAATCCGACCCCCGCCAGGCGACAAAACCTGACAGGGGCAGTAATGCCTACCAGTAGAATGGGCTGAAGCTACGGCCACGTCGGCCACGGTTGTTCCACGGGCCGTCAAAACTATTCCACGGGCCGTCAAAACGATCCCAAGGGGCGTCACCTCCCCATGGGCCACCTCTGTTCCACGAGCCGCCCCTGTTCCACGGGCCACCGCCGCTATTCCATGGGCCGTCATACCGATCCCACGGGGCGTCACCACGCCAAGGTCCACCTCTGTTCCACGAATCGCCACTGTTCCACGGTCCGCCGACGCTATTCCATGGGCCGTCAAAACGATCCCAGGGGGCATCACCACCCCATGGTCCGCCTCTATTCCACGAACCGCCCCTGTTCCACGGTCCGCCGACGCTATTCCACGGGCCGTCAATACGATCCCAAGGGGCGTCACCTCCCCATGGACCATTGCCATAAGCCTCCGCAGGCTGCGACAGTGACAGCAAACTGCTACAGACCAGAACAGACAAAGCCATCAATCGCATTTTCATGATCGTTCCTCCACTAGCTAATATTTATCGATGTCCGAATGTTGAAACGGTGCAGGCAAAACAACATCGAAAATTCCATGGCGATGTCGGGTGCCGGGAAAGTATTCATCAGAATGCTGGGCGTGGCAAGGGAGCCAATGAGCGGGCGTCCGCTGCGGGGGGCTGACGCCATTCACCCGTAGAAACCGAGCGGCGGCAATCAGTCTGGCGCGGCCCGACAGATTCAGCCGTCGAATGAACCCATCCGGCCGAACTCAGTCAAGCCAGGTTTAGAGACTCGCCGCAAAACCGCCATAATCCTCCGCATCATGCCTGCTTCACCATCATCCTCGATTCCCAACCGCGTCGAAACGCTCAGGGTGCTTCGGCTGATGGGCGATTACGAACCGATCCTGATGCTGGTCGGCAGTGACGACGGCTATGGCACGCGATGGACGCTCGGCGGGCAGCAAGTGCAACCGGCGATCGCCCGTTATCTGATGGAGACGGGTTGCGTCGCCGAAAGCGGCAGGACGCAGTTCGGCGCCCGGAGGCTGGCCCTGACCGCCGCCGGCGTGCGCTTTCGCGAACGCGGAATTACCTGGTGGGACGGGTTGAACTTGTTCGAGAAGCTGAAAGCCATCGTCCTCGGTTGAGCCGCTGCCGGGTCTGTGGCTGTGGCGGCAGCTTTATTGAAGTTCGAGCACGCGCAGCAGCGAGGCCGTGTCGTCCTTGTCCCAGCCCTGCGCCATCAGCGCGTTGAGCTGCTGGGCGACGGTTGCGGTCAACGGCACGGGAACGCCCGATTTGCTGGCCGCTTCGAGCACCAGCCCGAAATCCTTGTGGTGTAGCCGCGCTTCGATGCCGGCCGCGAAATCGCGCCGGACCATGCGCTCGCCCATGACGTCGAGCACGCGCGAGGCGGCCGAACCGCCAGCCAGCGCCTGGTGGACCTTAGCGCAGTCGACGCCGGAGGCGGCGGCCAGGCGCATCGCTTCGGCGGCTGCCTCGATGGCGGCGACCATGATCATCTGGTTGCACGCCTTGGCCACCTGCCCGGCGCCGTTCGGTCCGATATGGACGATGCGCTTGCCCAGGCAGTCGAGCAGCGGTCGGACGCGCTCGAGGACCACCGCATCGCCGCCGGCCATGATCGCCAGCGTGGCGTCGATGGCCCCCTGCGCGCCGCCCGAGACCGGGGCGTCGAGCATGTGGATGCCTTTTCCGGCGAGCTCAGCGGCAACGCGGCGGGCCGCATCGGGGGCGATGGTCGAGCAATCGACCAGCACCGAATCCGGCGCCATGCCCTCGATCAGGCCGTCCGGGCCGAGGGCGACGGCCTCGACGTCGGCGCTGGAGGTGATGATGGTGAACACCACCGCGCAGCGGCGGCCCAGTTCGGCCGGCGTCGCGCAGAGTGTCGCCGGCAGCCCGACGCCACTTTCCGGACGGCGCGCCCAGACGTGAAGGTCGTGGCCGGCATTGTGCAGATGCAATGCCATCGGGCGTCCCATGGCGCCCAGTCCGATGAAGCCGACCCTCATTCCTGACCGGAGAGCTTTTCGAGCAATTTCAGCACGGCGATCGAGTCTTCTTCGCCCATGCCCGAGCCGACCATGGCATTGAACATCTGCGCCGTCGCCGCCGAGCCGGGCAGGCAGAGGCCGAGTTCGTGCGCCGTCTGCATGACGATGTTGAGATCCTTTTCGTGCATCCAGCTCTTGAAGCCCGGCTTGAAATTGCGGTCGAGCATGCGCTGGCCGTGGTTTTCGAGGATCTTAGAATAGGCGAAGCCGCCGAGCAGCGCCTCGCGCACCTTGCCGCGGTCGACGCCGTTTTTTTCGGCAAAAGCGAAAGCTTCGGCGACCGCCAGCACGCCCATGCCGGTGACGATCTGGTTGGCCGCCTTGGCGACCTGGCCAGCGCCGGAAGCGCCGACGTGCACGATGTTCTTGCCCATGCATTCGAAGGCGGGCAGGGCCTTGGCAAAGCCTGAGTCGGACCCGCCGGCCATGATCGACAGCGTGCCGGCGATGGCACCCACTTCGCCGCCGGAAACCGGGGCATCGATGAAATCGACGCCGGCGGCGGCGAGGTCGATGCCGATCCGGCGCGCCGCGGCGGGGGCGATGGTGCTCATGTCGACCGCCACCAGGCCGGGCGCGGCGCCCTGCGCGACGCCACGCATGACCTCGGCGACATCCGGCGCATCGGCGACCATCGAGATCACCAGTTCATTGTCCCTGGCCGCGTCGGCAGGACTGTCGGCGCCTGTGGCGCCGGCGTCGAGCAAGGCCTGCATCGATTCGGCGCGGCGCGCCCAGACCGTGACCGGATGGCCACCCTTCAGCAGATTGAGCGCCATCGGGCGCCCCATGATGCCGAGGCCGATAAAACCGATTTTCATTTGACGCGCTCCGGAAACGGGAGCGCCGATTCTAGCCGATCAGACGCCGCAGGAGCCGCCGTTGTTGCGCTTGTAGCCCATCTTCAGCAGCAGTTTTTCCGGCGGGCAGAATCCGGTAAAGCCGCTCTGGAACAGGTTGAAGCCGACGAAGGCAGTGAAGGCGAGGAACCACTTCGAAACGAAGATCGGACTGCCGTCAATGCCGAGTGCGAGGGACAGCATGATGAAAAAGCCGGCCATGATGCGCATGATGCTTTCGATGGTCATGATTGATGCTCCTTGTGGAATGCAGAGTAGTAAAGGACGGGAATCACCACGAGGGTGAGCAGGGTGGAGACGAGTATGCCAAAAATCAGGCTGATTGCCAGCCCGTTGAAGATCGGGTCGTCGAGGATGAACAGGGCGCCGAGCATGGCGGCCAGCGCGGTCAGGGCGATCGGCTTGGCGCGCACCGCCGCCGACTGGATCACCGCGTCGCGGAGGGCCATGCCCTCAGCTGCCTGCTGCCGGATGAAATCGACGAGCAGGATGGAGTTGCGGACGATGATGCCGGCCAGCGCGATCATGCCGATCATCGAGGTGGCGGTGAATTGGGCGCCGAGCAGCGCGTGGCCGGGCATCACGCCGATGATGGTCAGCGGGATCGGCGCCATGATGATCAGCGGCACCAGATAGCTGCCGAAGTGGGCGACGACCAGCAGGTAGATCAGGATCAGGCCGACCGCATAGGCGATGCCCATGTCGCGGAAGGTTTCGTAGGTTACCTTCCATTCGCCGTCCCACTTGATGGCGTAGCCGGCGTAGGGGTCGGTCGGCTGGCGCAGGAACCATTCGCCCAGTGTGCCGCCTTCCTTGAGTTCCATGCCGTTGACCTGCGAGCGGATGTCGAACATGCCGTAAAGCGGTGAATCGACCTTGCCGCCCATGTCGCCGACGACATAGACGACCGGCACCAGGTCCTTGTGATAGATCGCTTTTTCGCGCGTCGCTTCGCGCACCTCGACCAGTTCGGAAACCGGCACCAGATTGCCGTCGCGCGAACGCACGCGGAGCTTCAGGAGAGCGTCGAGGGTGGACTGCTTTTCGGCCGGCAGCGTGACGCGCACCGGAATCTCGAATTTCGACTCGGTGTTGCGCACCGGGGTGACGTCCTGCCCGGTGAGACCCATGCTGACCACCTCGACGATATCGCTTTGCGCGACGCCGAGCAGCGCCGCCTTGCTTTGCGACACATGCAGCACGAACTTGCGCGAATCGGCATCGATATAGTCGTCGACCGCGACAATGTCCTTCGTTTTCTCGAACACCTCGCGCACCTGTTTGCCGACCGCCATCTGGCCCTTCATGTCGGGGCCGTAGATTTCGGCGACGATGGGCGACATGACGGGCGGCCCGGGCGGTACTTCGACGACCTTCGCCACGCCGCCACTCCGCTTGCCGATCGCCTCGACGCGGTCACGCACCGAAACGGCGATGTCGTGGCTTTTCAGGGAGCGCTCGTGCTTGTCGATCAGGTTGACCTGGATGTCACCCTTTTCCGGCGCGGCGCGCAGGTAATACTGCCGAACCAGGCCATTGAAATTGATCGGACTGGCGGTGCCCGCGTAGGACTGGAAATTGGTCACTTCGGGAATTGGCGTCAGTTCGCTGCCGATTTCCTGCAACACCCGCGCCGTTTCCTCGACCGGCGTGCCGACCGGCATGTCGAGAATGATCTGGAATTCGCCCTTGTTGTCGGACGGCAGCATTTTCAGGACGACCACCTGAAAATATGCCAGCGATACCGAACCGAGGATCAGCAGCACGACGACCACGGCGAGTTTGACCCGTGCCGCGCCGCCTTTCAGCGGGTCGAGGAAGGGGGTCAGCAGCTTGCGGAAAGTGCTGTCCAGGCGGGCATCGAGCTTCGAGGGTTGATGCCCGTGCGCGGCGCTCGCCGGGCGCATGAATTTCAGCGCCAGCCAGGGCGTCACGACGAAGGCGATGACCAGTGAAATCGCCATGCCCATCGACGAATTGATCGGGATCGGGCTCATGTAAGGCCCCATCAGACCGGTGACGAAGGCCATCGGCAGCAGGGCGGCGATGACGGTCATGGTGGCGAGGATGGTCGGGCCGCCGACTTCGTCGACGGCGGGTGGAATGATCTCGAACAGGGACTTTTCCGGGTACAGCGACTGCCAGCGGTGGATGTTCTCGACGACGACGATGGCGTCGTCCACCAGAATGCCGATCGAGAAAATCAGCGCGAACAGCGACACGCGGTTCAGCGTGAAGCCCCAGGCCCACGAGGCGAACAGCGTTGCGGCGAGGGTCAGCGTGACGGCGATGCCGACGATCAGCGCTTCGCGCTTGCCCAGCGCGAAGAAAACCAGGAGGACGACGAAGGCCGTGGCGAAGATCAGCTTACCGATCAGTTTCTGTGCCTTTTCGGTGGCGCTGGCGCCGTAGTTGCGCGTCACGGTGACTTCGACGCCTTCCGGAATGACGGTGTTTTTCAGGCTCTCGATGCGCTTGAGCGCGGCCACTGCGATGTCTGCCGCATTGACGCCGGGCTGCTTCGACATTTGCAGGGTTACCGCCGGAAATTCGCCTTCCTTGTCGCCGAACCAGGCATAGGCCTTGGGCTGGTCGGGGCCGGATTCGACCGTCGCGACGTCGCTCAGGAACACCGGCTTGCGCTCGTTGGCGGTGCCCCGCACGGCAATCACCAGTTGTTTGACGTCGGCCGCCGATTCGATATAAGTACCGGTCTGCACCAGGAGGTCGAGGTTGCCGGTCGTGATGTTGCCCGAGGGTTGCAAGGCGTTCGACACCTTCAGCGCGGCGACGATTTCCTGCGGCGTGACCCCGAAAGCGTTCATCCGTTCGACGTCCATCAGCACGCGAATGGCGTGGTTGGGGCCGCCGATGGTCGATACGTCGCGCGTGCCCTTGATCCGTTTGAGTTCGATTTCGACGGCGCGCGCCACCTGTTGCAGTTCGAATGCCGAACGATTGGGGTCCTTGGTCCAGAAGGTGAACGAGAGGATGGGTACGTCGTCGATGCCGCGCGGCTTGACCACCGGTTCCAGTACGCCGAGGTTGGGCGACAGCCAGTCGCGGTGCGACTGCACCGTATCGTGCAGGCGGACCACCGCGTCAAGGTATTTCAGGCCGACGTCGAACTGCACCGAAATGACCGCCATGCCGGGGCGCGACACCGAATAGACGTGATCGACGCCGTGCAGTCGCGACAGCACCTGCTCGGCCGGTCGGGAGATCAGATTTTCGACGTCTTCAGCCGAGGCGCCGGGAAAGGAGACCAGAATATCCGCCATCGTCACGTCGATCTGCGGTTCCTCCTCGCGCGGGGTGACGAGGACGGCGAACAGGCCGAGCATGAAGGCGACCAGCGCCAGCAACGGGGTCATCCGCGAGTTCTGGAAGGTGGCGGCAGTGCGCCCGGAGATGCCCATCTTCTGATCGGGCGAACCCGCTTTGTGGCTCATCGCTTATTTGCCCGACTTGAGTTGAATGCCGGCCTTGACCGGATCGGTCACCACCTTCTCGCCTGCCGCAAGGCCTGCCAGCACTTCGATTTCGCCCTGGCCGACGACTTCGCCCAGACGCAACTGGCGCAGGCTGAGGCGATTGTCGGCGTTCAATATGTATACCGCCGTCACTTCCCCGCGGCGCAGCACGGCGCGCGCCGGCACGGTCAGTTTGTCACCCGAGCCGATGATGAAGTGGACGCGGGCGAACATTCCCGGCGTCGCTTCCGGCACCGCCGGCAGGCCGACACGAACCTGCGAAACGTGGGTGGAGGCATCGGCGGTCGGCAGGATGGTCACCGAGGTCGCATCGACCCATTTGTCCAGTTCGGTGAATTCGACCTGCGCAGCCTTGACGCCGCGCATGTCCTTCAGGCGGTACTGCGGCACGCTGGCGGTAACGCGCAGGCTGCCCGGCTCGTAAATGATGAACAGCGGCTTGCCAGGCGTCGCCATGTCACCCATTTCGGCGTGGCGCCGGGCGACGATGCCGGTCATCGGCGAAACGACGGTGCCGTGGCTCTGGCTGGCGCTGGCCGCGGCACGGTTGGCGGCGGCGGCGTCGTAATCGCTTTTCGCCTTGTCGACCGCGGCCTGGCTGACGAACTTCTGTTCCTTGAGGCTCTTGTTGCGTTCGTAATTGAGTTTGGCGTTGGCGTACTGCGCGTCGGCCGCGCGCGCCGCTTCCTCGGCTTCACGCGCATCGATGCGCATCAGCACCTCGCCTTTTTTGACCTGCTGGCCGGCATCGGCCTTGACTTCGAGAATGCGCCCGGAAATCTGGGCGCCGACCGTGGCCTGGTGCACCGCCTCGACCAGCGATTCGACCGGGAAGGTCTTGGCGACCGTATGTTGCTTGATGACGATGGTCGGCAAGACCTCTGCATTGACGGTTGGCGCGGCATTCCCTGCGGTCGCGGTCAACGCACAAAAAAGGGCAGATATGAGTTTCGTTTTCATAAGCATAAGTATATTCTAATATGCTTCTTCTGTGCAAGCATGTCGACAGACTCCGGATTATCTCTTTATGCGCCAAATGTGCAACGCTCAGGGTGCGATCGGGTCGAATATCGGACTGGAGACATGCCATGACCACCCTCGCCACCGAAACCGTACTTTCCGTCCATCATTGGAACGATATGCTGTTTTCGTTCCGGACCACGCGCGACCGGAGTTTGCGTTTCACCAACGGACAGTTCGTGATGGTAGGGCTCGAGGTCGATGGGCGCCCGCTGACCCGCGCCTACAGCATCGCCAGCGCCAACCACGAGGAACATCTGGAATTTTTCAGCATCAAGGTCGCCGATGGTCCGCTGACTTCGCGGCTGCAGCATCTGCGGCCGGGCGATCCGGTCATCGTCAGCCGGAAGCCGACCGGGACGCTGGTCCTGCGCGACCTCAGGCCGGGCCGGCGCCTGTTCATGTTTGCCACGGGCACCGGACTGGCGCCGTTCATGAGCCTGATCCACGATCCGGAAACCTATGAGCGCTTTGCCAAGGTCATTCTGGTCCACGGCGTGCGGTGGGCCAGCGAACTGGCTTACCGCGAGTACATCGAGCACGAAATCACCAACCACGAGTTCTTCGGCGAGTGGGCGCGCGAGAAGCTGGTGTATTACCCGACCGTGACGCGGGAACCCTTCCACAATGAAGGTCGCCTCACGGAGCTCGTCGAATCCGGCAAACTGTTCGCCGACATCGGGGAAGCGCCACTCGATCCGGCGACCGATCGCGCAATGATCTGTGGTAGCCCGGCCATGCTGGCCGACACCGCCGCCATGCTCGATGCCCGCGGCTTCAAGGTCGCACGCCACTACACCGGCGAACTGGGCGACTACGTGATCGAGCGCGCCTTCGTCGAGAAGTGACCCGGAGCCTGGATCAGGCCGGTTTCCAGATGTTGCGGCAGCGCGTTTCGCGTATCCACCAGGTGCTGACGGCGCCGAGCAGCGCGAACAACGCGATGACCGACACGCCGCTGCGCCACGCGGCGAGATCGTAGAAGCGGCTGCCGTTGAGCATCTCGCCATGCCAGCCGAGGTCCATGATCCAGCCGACCAGCGGTTGCAGCAGGGCGCCGGCGAGAAAGCCGCCCATGTTGGCGACGCTGGTGGACATGCCGGACAACAGCGGCGGGTTGACCTCTTTCGCGCACGCCCAGGTCAGGCTGAAACCCGCGGTCATCAGCCCGGTCAGGCCGAACAGCGAATACGACAGCCACAGCGGCATGGTCACGCCGGACAGCCAGATCAGCCAGATCGCCGCGTAAATGTGGGAGGCGACGATCAGTACCGGCTTGCGCCGCCCGATGCGGTCGGACAGGGTGCCGATGAAGAAGCAGCCGACCGCGAAGCCGCCGAACCACAGCGAGAGATGGGTCGTCGCCACCGGTCGCGCCATGTCGTGTACCTGCATCAGGTAGGGCGCCGCCCAGAGCCCTGCGAAGGTGAAGAAGGCGCCGGACATGCCCGTATTGACGAGGATAGCGGGCCATGTGGCGCGGTTGCGGATCACCGATAGCAGCGCCGAGAACACCACGGTCCGGTCGAATCGCGGGGCCGGCGCGTAATGCTCGGCGTCCGGTCGGTCACGCACGATCAGCCAGCAGGCCGCCGCCAGCAGCAGCGAAACGACACCGACGCCGATGAACACGCCGCGCCAGCCGGTCGCCTGGGCCAGCCCGGAAAGCGGCGCGCCGGCGAGCACCGAGCCCATGTTGCCGACCAGCATGCAGATGCCGACCATGGTCGCGAAGCGGTTTTCCTCGAACCAGACCGCGATCAGCTTGAGCATGGCGATGAAGGTGACCGAAACGCCGAGTCCGATCAGCGTGCGCCCGGCCAGCGCCCAGTCGAGTGAAGGCGCAAGTCCGAACATGAAACTGCCGAGTCCGCCAATGACGGCGCCAAGCGCGAGAATTTTCCGCGGGCCGAGCGTGTCGGCGAGAATCCCGGTGGGAATCTGCATTACCGTGTAAACGTAGAAATAGGTCGCCGCCAGCACGCCGAGCGAGGCCGCCGAAGTCTGGAAAGCGGTTGCCAGGTCCTGAGCGATGCCGGCCGGCGCGAAGCGCTGGAAGAAGGACAGCACGTAGGCCAGCGCGACGATCCCGAGCGCCAGCCAGCGCCGGCGCTTCTGCTCTTCGGTGAGGGCCGGCATGACGGCCGTTGCCTATTTCGTTGACTGCCGGCGCAGCAGGATGGTGAGGATCGGCGGCGTCAGCAGCGTGGTCAGGATGACCATGATGACGATCACCGAGAACATCGCCTCGCTCATGACGCCGAGCTTCTTGCCGACCATCGCGAAAATCAGGCCGACCTCGCCACGCGGCACCATGCCCCAGCCGACCAGCCACGGGTTCATGCCCTTGCCGGCGGCGAAACCGGCGACCAGCTTGCCGACCACCGCCGCCACCGTGATGCCGAGCGCTACCATGACGACTTGGGGGTCGGCGAGGGCAGTCAGGTCGACCTGCATGCCGGTCAGCACGAAGAAGACCGGCACGAAGAAGTAGCCGATCGGCTCGAGCATGTGCTCGTGCTGGTGGCTGGTGTGACGGGCCAGCACTGCCCTGATTTTTTGCATTTTTTCCGCGTCGACCGCAGCAGGCAGCAGCGGCTCGATATCCTGCACCAGCTTGGGCGTCTCGAATTCCTTGAGGAAGACCGGTTCGAACAGCAGGCCGGCGGCAAAGGCGCCGATGATCGGCGCCAGCCCGACGGCGTGCGCCAGCCAGGCCATGAACAGGCCGACCACCAGGACCAGCGAAAAGAGCATCGAATGGCTGTTGTCGAGGCGTGAGACCCAGCGCAGCAGATGCGGTGCGATAGCGCGGCCGATGGCGATCGAGCCGCCGAGGAAGATCACTGCCTTGGCGATGATCATCGTCACGTCGAAGACGCTGACCGTGCCGGCTTCGACCAGGCTGGAAACGACAGCGAGGATGACCAGCCCGAGAACGTCGTCGATCACTGCGGCGCCGAGCACGACCTGCGCTTCCGGCAGTTTCAGCTTGCCGAGGTCGCGGAAGACGCGGCCGGTGATGCCGACCGAGGTGGCGGCCAGCGTCGCGCCGAGGAACAGATAGGCGTTAAATTCCATGCCTGGCAGGACCAGCGGCCCGGCGACGAAGGCGCCGAGGACGAAGGGGACGACGATACCGACCGAGCCGACCATCGAGGCGCGGGCGCCGACGCTGACCAGGTCGCCGAGGCGGGTTTCCAGCCCGATCTGCAGCAGCAGGATGATGACCCCCAGTTCCGCCATGAACATGATGATCGGGTCGCGGGCGATGGTGTCGAAATAATGGACGCCGAGCAGGCCGAGATTGCCGAGCAAGACACCGAGCAGCAGCTCGCCGAGCACAGCCGGAAAGCCGATCTTCTCGGCGAGCGGCGCGAAGAGGCGCGCGGCGAGCAGGATGAGGGCCAGCCACAGCAGGTTCTCGCCGACCACGTCGCTCCCCGCCGCGAAGACTGAAAGCGGGAGGAGCGCCAGGCCGAGAACGGCGAACCGCATCAGTTGTTTCCGTTAACCGGGGATGCCGGTTCCGGGGCAGCCAGGGTGGCGACGGATGGCGTGGGTACGTCGTCCTTGTGTTTCTCGTGCGGATGCCAGCCCAGTACGGCCAGCATGACGAAGAAACCGACAACGTAGGCGACAGCGACGAACCAGCCGTGGCGCAGCCACTGGCCGACCGACTTGGCCTCGGGAAACAGGTTGGCCACCGCGACGCCCGCCGAGGAGCCAAACCACAGCATCGAGCCGCCGAAGCCAACCGCGTAGGCGAGGAAGCCCCAGTCGAAGCCCCCCTGTTTCAGTGCCAGCGCGGTGAGCGGGATGTTGTCGAACACGGCGGAAATGAAGCCTAGCGCCAGCGCAGTCGGCCACGAGGCGGGCGGTAGTGCTTCCACCGGCATCATCGAGGCGCAGGTGACCAGCGAAAGCAGGAAAACCGAGCCTTTGAAAGCCCCCGGAATCAGGCTCCATTCCGGCTTGCGCAGCGGCACCGCCACCAGCAGCGCCACCCAGATGGCCGCGCCGAGGAAGGGGAAGTGCTCGGCCGCGGCGGCGAATTTCAGATTGACGGTGACGTT
>DATIUN010000087.1:0-9387 GCA_035466795.1 Azonexus sp.
CGGCCATGGTGCGGACGATGAAGCCGCCGGGCTCGTCGGCCGGCACCAGGCGCGTGATCTTTTCGCGCAGCGCCTCGCGCTCGGCCTCGGCCTCGATGCGCTGCGAGATGCCGATATGTTTTTCCTGCGGCAGGTAGACCAGCATGCGGCCGGCGATGGAAATCTGCGTCGACAGCCGGGCGCCCTTGGTGCCGATCGGGTCCTTGACGACCTGAACGACGATGCTCTGGCCTTCCGCAAGGATGCGTTCGATTGGCCGTTCGGTCGCCGTTTCGCGCGGCTGCCAGATATCCGCCACATGCAGGAAGGCGGTGCGCTCGAGCCCGACATCGATGAAGGCCGATTGCATTCCGGGAAGAATACGGCTGACACGCCCGAGGTAGACATTGCCGACCAGGCCGCGGCTGGCGCTGCGCTCGATGTGCAGTTCCTGGACGACACCCTGTTGCATGACGGCAACGCGGGTTTCCTGCGGCGTGAAATTGATCAGTATTTCTTCGGTCATGGGGAATAGAATGCTCGGTTTTTCTGCATTCTACTATGGCCAAAGCTCCGGAACTTCTCGCCCCCGCCGGCTCGCTGGACATGATGCGCACCGCTTTCGCCTTCGGCGCCGATGCCATCTACGCCGGCCAGCCGCGTTACAGCCTGCGCGTGCGCAACAACGAGTTCGGCACGCTGGCCCGGTTGCGGGAAGGAATCGATGAGGTGCATGCGCGCGGCAAGCAGTTTTTCGTGGTCAGCAACATCTTCCCGCACAACGCCAAGCTTGCCACCTACCTCCCCGACATGGCGCCGGTGATCGCCCTCAAGCCGGATGCGCTGATCATGTCCGACCCCGGCCTGATCGACATGGTGCGCGAGGCCTGGCCGGAGCAGGTGATCCACCTGTCGGTTCAGGCCAACACGGTGAACTGGGCGGCGGTGCGTTTCTGGCAAAAAATCGGCGTCGACCGCATCATCCTGTCGCGCGAACTGTCGCTCGACGATGTCGCCGAAATCCGCCAGCAATGTCCGGATATCGAGCTCGAAGTCTTCGTCCACGGCGCGCTGTGCATCGCCTACTCGGGCCGCTGCCTGCTCTCCGGCTATTTCAACCATCGCGATCCGAACCAGGGGAGTTGCACCAACTCCTGCCGCTGGGACTACAAGGTATCGACCTCGGACGGCCAGCCGGCGCAATTGCTCAAGCAGGAGCAGGAAATACTGCTCGAAGAAAGGCTGCGCCCGGGCGAACTGATGCCGATCGAGGAAGACGAGCACGGCACCTACATCCTGAATTCAAAGGACCTGCGCGCCATCGAGCACGTCCAGCGCCTGGTCGACATCGGCGTCGATTCGCTGAAGATCGAAGGCCGTACCAAGAGCCCCTATTATGTGGCGCGCACCTGCCAGTCCTACCGCCAGGCGATCGACGATGCCGTCGCCGGCAAGCCGCTCGCCCCGGAACTGCTGCGCGAACTCGAAGGTCTGGCCAACCGCGGCTACACCGACGGGTTCTACCAGCGCCACCACGACGCCGAGTACCAGAATTACCTGAAAGGCCATTCGGAGTCCGACCGCAGCCTCTACGTCGGCGACGCCGTGCGCTTTGATACGGCACGCGGCTTGATGGAAATCGAGGTAAAAAACAAGTTCGCCGTCGGTGATCGCCTGGAATGTGTGCATCCGGCTGGCAACCGGACACAGGCCGTGGACCGCATGGAAAACGCCGCCGGAGAGGCCGTCACGGTAGCTCCGGGCAGTGGTCACCGGGTGTGGATCGACCTGCCGCCCGAGGCCACTGGCGCCTTCGTCGCCCGTTTCCTGTGAGCGCCACCCGCTTGCCGCTGGTCGACGCGCTGAAAGCGGTGGCCTCGCAACTGATCGTGCTGCACCACCTATCGGCCTACGGGCCGCTAGCTGCGGCGGCGCACGAAGCACTCCCGGGAACGATGGGCTGGCTCTACGACTACGCGCGCATCGCCGTGCAGGTCTTCCTCGTCGTCGCCGGCTTCCTTGCCGCAGGCGGCATGGCCCCGAACGGCCGCCCCACCTTCGGCAACCCGCTGCCGCTGATCTGGCGGCGCTACCTGCGCCTCGCGCTGCCCTACTTCGCCGCGCTTGCGCTGGCCATCGCCGGGGCCGCGCTGGCTGACGTGTGGCTTGACGACGAGGCCATCCCGGCGCCGCCGCATCTCGTTCAACTCGTCGCCCATGCCCTGCTGCTCCATTCATTGCTCGACGTCGACGCGCTGTCAGCCGGAATCTGGTACATCGCCATCGACTTCCAGCTCTTCGTGCTGTACGCGCTGCTGCTGTGGGCTGGGCGTGGCGCCGGTGCGGCGCTCGTGCTTGCGGCCGGCTGCCTCTCGCTTTTCGTGTGGAACCGCAACCCGGAACTCGACAACTGGGCGATCTACTTCATCGGCTCCTACGCCCTCGGCGCCGCCGCCTGGTGGGCCGGCGACGTCCGCCGGTCGGCCGGCTGGATCGCGCTGATCGCTGCCATCGGCCTCGCCGCGCTCGCCTTCGACTTCCGCACCCGTATCGCCGTGGCGCTCGCCGTCGCGCTCCTGCTCGCGCTCAGCCGCCGCAGCGGCGTGCTCGAGCGCTGGCCGGACTGGCCCCCGTTCGCCTTCCTCGGCCAGGTCTCCTACGCGCTCTTCCTCACGCACTTCCCGCTCGTGTTGCTCGCCAACGCGGTGTTCGTGCGCTTCGGCTGGGTCACGCCGCAGGCGGCAGTTTTCGGCATCCTGGCGACGTGGACCGCGAGCGTCGGCCTGGCGACGCTCTTCTACCGCTACGTGGAAATGCCGGCCGGCCGACTGCTTGCCGGCCGCAAGGATCAGTCCGCCAGTTCCGCGCGGTTGCGGTAGAACTCGAGCGCCTCGGGGTTGGCCAGCGCCTCGACGTTCTTCACCGGCTGGTTGTGCACGACGTTCCTCACCGCCAGTTCGACGATCTTGCCCGACTTGGTGCGCGGGATGTCCGGTACCTGCACCACGCGGGCCGGCACATGGCGCGGTGTCGTGTTGTCGCGGATCTGCTTTTTCACCCGCTCGACCAGCCCGGCATCGAGCGTCAGCCCTTCCTGCAGATTGACGAAGAGCACGACGCGCACGTCATCGTTCCTGCCCGGCGGCCAGTCCTGGCCGATGACCAGCGATTCGAGGATTTCCGCCAACTGTTCGACCTGGCGGTAGATCTCTGCCGTGCCGATGCGCACGCCGCCGGGGTTGAGCGTCGCATCCGAACGGCCGTAAATGATCACGCCATCGTGCGCCGTCAGTTCGGAAAAATCACCATGGCACCAGATGTTGGGGAAGCGCTCGAAATAGGCGGCGTGGTACTTGCTGCCGTCCGGGTCGTTCCAGAAGCCGACCGGCATCGCCGGGAAGGGTTTGGTGCATACCAGTTCGCCCTTTTGCGCGCGCACCGGCCGGCCGCCATCGTCGAAGACATCGACCGCCATGCCCAGCCCGCGGCACTGGATTTCGCCGCGCCAGACCGGCAGCAGCGGGTTGCCGAGGACGAAGCAGGAAACGATGTCGGTGCCACCGGAAATCGAGGCGAGCAGGATGTCCTGCTTGATTTCGCGATAGACCCAGTCGAAGCCTTCCGGCGAGAGCGGGCTGCCGGTCGAGAACATGGCGCGCAGGGCGGTCAGATCGTGCGTCTTGCCAGGCGTCAGGCCGAGCTTGGCGGCGGCGTCGATGAACTTGGCCGAGGTGCCGAAATGGGTCATCTTCTCGGCCGCCGCGTAGTCGAACAGAACCTTGCCCTTGGCCGCGAACGGCGAGCCGTCGTATAGCAGCAGCGTGGCGCCGCAGGCGAGGCCGGAGACCAGCCAGTTCCACATCATCCAGCCGCAGGTGGTGAAGTAGAAGAGGCGGTCGCCCGGCCGCACGTCGCTGTGCAACTGGTGTTCCTTCAGGTGCTGCAGCAGCACCCCACCGTGGCAATGGACGATGCACTTGGGCACGCCGGTGGTGCCGCTGGAGAACATGATGAACAGCGGATGGTCGAAGGCGACGCGCTTGAAAATGACCTCTTTATGCCGGTCTACCGCACCAGCGTCGGTCCAATGGACGGCATTGGCAATGGCACCGATCTCGGGGCGCCCGGCCAGGTAGGGCACGACCACCGTCTTGAGCAGCGACGGCATCTGCGCCACCACCTCGGCATTCTTCGCCAGGCAATCGACCGGCTTGCCGTTGTACCAGTAGCCATCGACGCAGACCAGCACCTTGGGCTCGATCTGGCCGAAGCGGTCGAGCACCCCCTGTTCCCCGAAGTCCGGCGAGGCGGATGACCAGATGGCACCGAGCGCCGTCGTCGCCAGCATGGCAACCAGTGTTTCCGGCAGGTTGGGTAGATAGCCGGCGACACGGTCGCCCTCGCCGACGCCGGCGGCGACCAGGAAGGACTGGAAGCGGGCGACCTCGGCATAGAGTTCGGCGCGCGACATCCGCCGCCGGAGCTTGTCCTCGCCCCAGAAAACCAGTGCCTCGCTGCCGTCCCGCGTCTGCAGCAGGTTCTCGGCGTAGTTCAGGCGCGCCTCGGGAAACCAGCGGGCGCCGGGCATATGGTCGCGGTCGACGAGGATTTTCGTGCCTTTTTCACCGACGGCGCCGCAGAAATCCCAAACCTTCGACCAGAACACTTCGGGCTGATCGACCGACCAATGCCAGAGATCGGCATAGCTGCCGTGGCCGGTCGCTGCCATCAGCTGCGCCATGCGCGTGACGCCGGCAGTTTGCGGGTTGGGCCGCCACAGCGGGGCGGGATCGATGGCGTAAGTCATGTCGTCTCCTGCATTTTCTTGTCCCGTTACTTTAGCGGCTTCCCACAACCCGGATTGTCGCCAGCCGGACAGTTCAAAACGGCGGCGCGCTGCGCATGGCCAGCCAGTCGCCGCTGACCGGATGACGGAAGGCCAGCGCCGCGGCATGCAGCAACAAACGCGACGCCTGGCCCAGAATTTCCGGCGGCGCGTACAAGTCATCGCCAAGTATCGGATGGCCGATGGCCTGCAAATGCACCCGCAACTGATGCGAGCGCCCGGTTTCCGGCATCAGGCACACACGCGTCGTGTCACTGGCGGCATCATAGGACAACACCGCCAGATGCGTCAGCGCGGGTTTTCCCTGAACGAAATCGACCATCTGGCGCGGCCGGTTCGGCCAGTCGGCAATCAACGGCAGATCGATGCGGCGCTCGCTTTCGGCCACCCGGCCGGCGACCACGGCGATGTATTCCTTCTCCACCTGGCGCGCTTCGAACTGGCAGCCGAGCGCCCGATGCGCCGCTGCGTTGCGCGCCATCACCAGCAGGCCCGAGGTGTCCATGTCGAGGCGATGCACGGTCAACGCCTCCGGATAACGCGCCTGCACCCGACTGGCGAGGTTGTCGTCCATGCCCGGGCCGCGGCCCGGCACCGAAAGCAGGCCGGATGGCTTGTCCACGATCAGCAGGTCGGCGTCGATGTGGCGGACGTCGAGCCCGGTATCGGGCGGCGGAAAATAGGCAGGTGCGGTACGGGTCATCGGGGGGCGGAAAGGCCTGGATTGCGCATGGTAGCGGCTCGCGCCCTCCCTGAACAGGCAGCCTTGACGTTACACTGGCAGCCTTGACTTGCCGCATTCCGGCGGCCATCACAAGGAGATGACGCACATGACCCAGGTAGTCCTCACCGAAATCCACGGCAAGGTTGGCCTGATCCGCATCAACCGTCCGGAAGCGCTGAACGCGCTGAACGATGACGTGGTGGACGGTATCGGCACCGCCATCGATGCCTTCGAAGCCGACGAGAACATCGGCTGCATCGTCCTCACCGGCAACGAGAAAGCCTTCGCCGCCGGGGCCGACATCGGCTTCATGAAGGATTTCGACTACATGCACGCCTACCAGACCGATTTCATCACCCGCAACTGGGAACGCATCAAGACAGCGCGCAAGCCGGTGATCGCGGCGGTTTCCGGCTTCGCGCTGGGCGGCGGCTGCGAGATGGCGATGATGTGCGACATGATCTACGCCGCCGACACGGCGAAGTTCGGCCAGCCGGAAATCAAGCTGGGCACCCTGCCCGGTGCCGGCGGCACGCAGCGCCTGCCGCGCGCGGTGGGCAAGGCCAAGGCGATGGACCTGTGCCTGACGGCGCGCATGATGGACGCCGCCGAAGCGGAAAAGAGCGGTCTCGTTGCCCGCGTCATCCCGGCCGATCAGTTACTGGATGAAACGCTGAAGGCAGCGGCGGTGATTGCCGGCTTCTCGCTGCCGGTGGTGATGATGATCAAGGAGTCGGTCAATCGCGCTTTCGAGTCGTCGCTGAACGAAGGGCTGCTGTTCGAGCGCCGTGCCTTCCATTCCACCTTTGCGCTGGAAGACCAGAAGGAAGGCATGGCCGCCTTCGTCGGAAAGCGCAAACCGGCCTTCAGGAACCGCTGATGCCGAGGTTCTGTTTGGCGGCGGCCTCCTCGCCGCTGCGCCGGATATTTTGACGCCGGCTTACAGCCTGTTGCGGATACGGCTGACCAACCCGGAAACAGCGGCCCCAACGCCGTAAAGCAGTGCCGGCGGCGCGAAAGCGATGCCGAGCATGAGAAGAACGCCGGCCAACGAAGGCAAATCCCCAGCGCTCGCACTCACAACCAAAGCGCCCAAGAGCAACAGCACCCATATGCCGGACAACACCATCCAAACGCGCTGCCAGCATTTCAAGTCTTCAGCCGCGCCTACCGGTCCATTCATCAGACTGTCCATCATGTTCTCCCACAAATCATGTTGCGAATTCGAATGTGCAGTGGCAGTTCAATCACCACTTTTACTAAGTATATTATAATTTACTTATATATTGCAAGACCTGGTCGTTTCGGTGAAACGACTAGCGGACTGCCGTTAGTGACCTGCTTCGCAATCAACGCGACACGAAAGCCGGTCTTTGCGCGCCTGGTCAGCCACATAAATCCGGCGCGTTCATCTGGTCATGCCAATTACGAGGCAGACCACTAAGGACTCGCAATTTCCGGCTAATATCCCGCACTTCCGGGCCATTCAGCCCAAGCTCATAAAGCAGTATGCATCTCTTCGCCGACATCTCCAGCCACGGCTTCGGGCACCTCGCCATCACGGCGCCGGTGCTCAATGCCGTGGCGGAAATCGTCCCGGATTTGCGGTTGACCGTGCGCTGCGGCTTGCCCGCCGCCAAACTGCGCCAGCGCATCCGCGCTCCGTTCGAACACATCGCGGCCGCCAGTGATTTCGGATACGTGATGATCGATGCCACGCACATCGATCTGGCAGCCAGCGCGGCTGCCTATCGCCATGCCCATGCCGACTGGCCGGCCCGCGTCGCAGCCGAAGCTGCCTTTCTGGCGGCGCTCGCACCAGATCTGGTGCTGAGCAACGTCAGTTGCCTGCCGCTGGCCGGCGCAGCACGCGCGGGCATCCCGGCGCTCGCGCTTTGTTCTTTGAACTGGGCCGACCTTTTCGCGCATTTTTTCGGTCACCACGACTGGGCCGCGACTATCCACGCCGAAATGCTCGCCGCCTACCGCAGCGCCCGGGAGTTCTTGCGCGTCACGCCGGGGATGCCGATGACGGCACTCGACAACCGTCACGCCATCGGCCCGATTGCCGCCACCGGCCGCCGTCACGATCTCGGCCTGAACGGCGACAAGGCGGTGCTGATCGCCATGGGTGGCATCGCCCACCAGCTGCCGGTGGAACGATGGCCGCGGGTGCCCGGCGTCCGCTGGCTGGTCGCCGCCGACTGGCGCTGCACACACCCCGATGCCATCGCCTACGAGTCGTTCGCCCTCAATTTCACCGACCTGCTGTGCTCGGTCGACGCCATCGTCACCAAGCCCGGTTACGGCACCTTCACCGAAGCCGCCGCCAACGGCACGCCGGTGCTCTACCAGCGGCGTGACGACTGGCCGGAGCAGGAGTGCCTGATCGAATGGCTGCAGCGCAACGCGCAGTGCCTGGAGATTCCGGCCGACTGCCTGCATTCCGGCACACTGGCGGAAAGCCTGGCAGCGCTCTGGGGGCAGACGGCGATGCAACGACCTTCGCTGACCGGCGCCGGCGACGCAGTCACCGCGCTCTGCCGGCACTTGCCGGCCGCCCCGCGCTGCTGATCGCCGCTGGTGCAAAACGACGCCAACTCGGCCACAATCCGGCATGCATGACACCGCCCTTGCCGCCGACGCCCTGAGCCACGTGCGCGGCCCGGAACGGCCCGACATGATCCGCGACGAAGTGCTCGCCGACATTTTCGAGGCTACCGCCCGCCGTACTCCGGCGCAGGTCGCCCTCGTCTGCGGCACACGCTCGCTAACCTATGGTGAACTGGACGCGCTGGCCGACCGCGCCGCTGCGCGTCTGATTGTCGCCGGCGTCCGCCCGGGGCAGATCGTCGGCCTCTGGCTGCCGCGCGGCAGCGATCTGCTGGTGATGCAGCTGGCGATCGCCAAGACTGGCGCCGCCTGGCTGCCTTTCGACAGCGAAACGCCGGTCGACCGCATCCGCATCTGTCTCGCCGACGCCGATGCCGCCGGTCTCCTCGGCTGCGCCGCCAGCGCCCATCTGCTGAGCGACCTCGCCTGCCCGCTATGGACAGCCGAAGCACTGTCCGAACCGCACACCACCGCTGGTCCGCGCCGTTCAGGCGTCTTGCCCAGCCACCCCGCCTATGTCATCTACACCTCGGGATCGACCGGCAAGCCCAAGGGCATCCGCATCGACCACGGGGCGATCTGCCATTTCCTGCGCAGCGAGAACGCCATTCTCGGCATCCGCGAGAATGACCGCGTCTATCAGGGCTTCTCCGTCGCCTTCGACATGTCGTTCGAGGAAATCTGGATCAGCTACCTGGTCGGCGCCACGCTGTGGATCGCTCCGCGCGAGGTCGCCGCCGACCCCGAAGCCCTGCCGCAGGCACTGATCGATCAGAAGATCAGCGTGCTGCATGCGGTGCCGACCCTGCTTGCGCTGTTCGCCCGCGACATCCCCGACCTGCGCCTGATCAACCTCGGCGGCGAGGCTTGCCCGGAAGCGCTGGTCGCCCGCTGGGCGCGCCCCGGGCGCCAGATCTTCAACACCTATGGCCCGCCCGAGGCGACCGTCTCGGCCAGCCTCGCCGAACTGCACGCCGGCCAGCCGGTGACCATCGGCCTGCCGTTGCCCAACTACCAGCTACTGGTCATCGACCCGGCCGTGGAAGCCGGCCTTCACCTGCTGCCCAGAGGCGAAACCGGCGAACTGTGCATCAGCGGCCCCGGGGTTGCCGCCGGCTACCTCGGCCGCCCCGACCTGACCGTCGAAAAATTCCTCGCCAACCCGTGGGCAGACGGCGCGCAGGACAGTCGCCTCTACCGCACCGGCGACCTCGCCCGCATCGAC
>DATIUN010000088.1:0-1636 GCA_035466795.1 Azonexus sp.
CAGGCGCCGGCTCTCGTCGACCTCGTGCCGGGTTTCGTGAACATGGCAGTGGATCGGGATGTTGAGTTGGGCGGCGAGTGTGACCAGGCGCTCGAATGTCGCATCGGCCACCGTGTAGGGCGCGTGCGGGGCAAGGCAGAAGCCGATCAGCGGGTGGTTCAACCACTGCTCGCGGACCGCGAGTCCCTTGTTGATGTAATCGTCGGCATCGCTGGCGTAGGGCGTCGGGAATTCGAGTGCCGTGATGCCGAGCATGGCGCGCATGCCGAATTCCGAGGCGGCGGCGGCCGCCGCCTCGGGGAAGAAATACATGTCGTTGAAGCAGGTGATACCGCCTGCCAGCATCTCGGCGCAGGCCAGGCGCGTGCCGTCGTAAACAAATTGCGGCGAAGCGTTGGCGGACTCGGCCGGCCAGATCCGCTTTTGCAGCCAGTCCATCAGCGGCAGATCGTCGGCCAGTCCGCGCATCAGCGTCATGGCGGCGTGGGTGTGCAGATTGACCAGACCGGGAATCAGGATGTGGTCTTCCAGTATCACGCGCTGGGCCGGATTGAAACGGTTGTGGGCCTCGCCGGTCGGCAGCAGGGCGACGATCCTTCCTTCATGAACAGCCACGGCATGGTTTTTGAGCACCACGTCGGGGTCGACCGCGGCAATCCAGCTGGGCTCGATCAGCAGGTCGATCAATTCGGGAGTGTCATTCATGGGGAAACGTCGGCTGTTTCAATGTGGGTCGCGTGTTAAAATAGCAAATTACGCTCGATTCAACCAATAAGGCATCGCGCAAGCGGTGCGAATGTGAGACATGGACCAATTCGCCAAAGAAACATTGCCGATCAGCCTCGAAGACGAGATGCGGCGTTCCTATCTCGATTACGCGATGAGCGTGATCGTCGGCCGGGCGCTGCCGGATGCGCGCGACGGCCTGAAGCCGGTGCATCGCCGCGTTCTTTACGCAATGCACGAACTGAACAACGACTGGAACAAGGAGTACAAGAAATCGGCCCGCATCGTCGGCGACGTCATCGGTAAATACCACCCGCACGGCGACACCGCGGTCTATGACACGATCGTGCGCATGGCGCAGGATTTCTCGCTGCGCTACATGCTGGTCGATGGTCAGGGCAACTTCGGGTCGGTCGACGGCGACAACGCGGCGGCCATGCGTTACACCGAAGTGCGCATGGCCAGGATCGGACACCAGTTGCTCGAAGACCTCGACAAGGAAACCGTCGATTTCGGGCCGAACTACGACGGTTCCGAGCATGAGCCGCTGGTCATGCCGGCGCGCATCCCGAACCTGCTGATCAACGGTTCGTCCGGCATCGCGGTCGGCATGGCGACCAACATTCCGCCGCACAACCTGAACGAAGTGATCGCCGGTTGCCTTGCCTTGCTGGAAAACCCGGCGCTGGGCGTTGATGAACTGATCGAATACATTCCCGCGCCAGACTTCCCGACCGCCGCGCTGATCTACGGCGTGATGGGCGTTCGTGAAGGCTACCGGACTGGCCGCGGGCGCGTCATCATGCGTGGCCGTACCCATATCGAGGATATGGAAAAGGGTAATAATCGTCAGGCCATCATCATCGACGAGATTCCCTACCAGGTTAACAAGAAGACCTTGATCGAAAAG
>DATIUN010000089.1:0-4897 GCA_035466795.1 Azonexus sp.
GACGAGAAGGGCCATCAGGTTCATCTGTCGGAAGCCGGCTACGAGCATGCCGAGGATCTTCTGCTCGAGCACGGCCTGCTGCAGGAAGGCCGCAGCCTGTACGATGCGGCGAACATCACGCTGATGCATCACCTCAATGCCGCGCTGCGCGCGCTGACGCTGTTCCAGAAGGACCAGCAGTATGTGGTGCAGAATGGCGAGGTGGTCATCGTCGACGAATTCACCGGCCGCCTGATGGCCGGCCGGCGCTGGTCGGATGGCCTGCACCAGGCGGTCGAGGCCAAGGAAGGCGTGCAGATTCAGGCCGAGAACCAGACGCTGGCCTCGATCACCTTCCAGAACTAATTCCGCATGTACGGCAAGCTGTCCGGTATGACCGGCACGGCCGATACCGAAGCCTACGAATTCCAGCAGATTTACGGTCTGGAAACCGTTGTCATTCCGACCCATCGCCCGATGGTGCGCAAGGACATGAACGACCTCGTCTACAAGACCGCCGACGAGAAGCACGCGGCGATCATCGCCGACATCAAGAATTGCGCAATGCGCAATCAGCCGGTGCTGGTCGGCACGACGTCGATCGAGGCCTCGGAACTGCTCTCCGGCCTGCTCGACAAGGAAAAGCTGCCGCACTCGGTGCTCAATGCCAAGCAGCACGCCCGCGAGGCGGAAATCGTCATCGAGGCCGGGCGGCCGGGGCAGATCACCATTGCCACCAACATGGCCGGTCGCGGTACCGACATCGTGCTCGGTGGCAGCATCGAAAAGGCGGTTTCCGCCATCAAGCACGACGAGTCGCTACCGGCCGCCGAGCGTGAGGCAAAGATGGCCAAAATGCGCGAGGAATGGCAGGTGCTGCACGATCAGGTGCTGGTCGCCGGTGGTCTCCACATCATCGGCTCCGAGCGCCACGAGTCACGGCGCATCGACAACCAGTTGCGCGGCCGCTCGGGGCGGCAAGGCGATGCCGGGTCGTCGCGTTTCTACCTGTCGCTCGACGACCCGCTCCTACGCATCTTTGCCGGCGAGCGCCTGCGTACCATCATGGACAAGCTGAAGATGCCCGAGGGCGAGGCGATCGAGCACCCGCTCGTCACCCGCTCGCTGGAATCGGCGCAACGCAAGGTCGAAGCCCGCAACTTCGACATCCGCAAGCAGTTGCTCGAATACGACGACGTCTCCAACGACCAGCGCAAGGTGATTTACCAGCAGCGCAATGAATTGCTGGAAACCGACGACATTTCCGAGACCATCAACGCGATGCGGCAAAGTGTCGTCGCCGAGATTTTCCGCGCTCATGTACCCGCCGAGTCGGTCGAGGAGCAATGGGACATGGCTGGTCTCGAACGCGCGCTGGCTGCCGAACTGCAGATCAACGCACCGGTTGCCGAGTGGTTCAAGAGCGAGCCGACGCTGTCCGACGAAGAGATTCTCGCCCGCATCCAGCACGGCGCAGACGAGGCGTATCGGGCCAAGGTCGACATGGTCGGCGCCGAAAGCTTCCACCAGTTCGAGCGCAACGTAATGCTGCAAAGCCTCGACACGCACTGGCGCGAGCACCTGTCGGCGCTCGATCACCTGCGCCAGGGCATCCACCTACGCGGCTACGCGCAGAAGAACCCGAAGCAGGAATACAAGCGCGAGGCCTTCGAACTCTTCGAGCGCTTGCTCGAACAGGTACGCAAGGAAGTTACCCGCATCGTGTTCACGGTGCAGATCCGCTCGCCGGAGGACGTCGAGGAAACCGCCCCGCACGCCGAAGTGCACAACGTCCAGTACCAGCATGCGGACGTTGTCGATGCGGAGTTTGGCGGCGCCCCTGGCGAGGCTCCGCCGGCGCAGCAGCCGGCCGACGCCGGCCCCAAGGTGGGGCGCAACGACCCCTGCCCCTGCGGCAGCGGCAAGAAATACAAGCACTGCCACGGAAAACTGTCCTGACCTCCAAGGCGCCGAAAATGGCGCCTTGATGCTTTTGGAGCCACGCGAATGCCCGTCAATTACGTTACCCCCGCCGCCGACCAGCTGTTTCCGGTGGCCGGTGTCCGCCTCGGCACCGCCGAAGCGGAAATCCGCAAGAAAAACCGCCGCGATCTGACGCTGGTCGCTCTCGATCCAGGGTGCACGGTGGCCGGCGTGTTCACGCAGAACCGCTTCTGCGCGGCGCCGGTGCAACTCTGCCGCGACCATCTGGCGGGTGGCCAGGGCATTCGCGCGCTGGTCATCAATACCGGCATCGCCAATGCCGGCACCGGCGAACCGGGCATGCGGGCGGCGCAGGAAACTTGCGCGGCGGTCGGCGCGCTGCTCGGCATCGCCGCCGAACAGGTGCTGCCGTTCTCCACTGGCGTCATCCTGGAACCGCTGCCGGTCGATCGTCTCAAGGCAGGTTTGCCTGCCGCGCAGGCTGATCTGAAAGCGGACAACTGGCATGCCGCGGCGCACGCCATCATGACCACCGATACCGTTGCCAAGGCCGCTTCGCGGATTGTTACGGTCAACGGCAAAAAAGTGGCCATTTCCGGGGTCTCCAAGGGGGCCGGCATGATCAGGCCGAACATGGCGACGATGCTCGGTTTTGTCGCCACCGATGCCGGCATCGCCCAGCCACTGCTCGACAGCTTGGTCAAGGAGGCTGCCGATGCCTCCTTCAACTGCATTACCGTCGATGGCGATACATCGACCAACGATTCGTTCGTGATGATCGCCAGCGGCCAGTCGGGAGCGCGGTTCGAATCCGAATCCGATGCCGGCTGGGGCGAGGTCAAGGCAGCGATCATCGCCGTGGCGGTCGAACTGGCGCAGGCCATCGTCCGTGATGGCGAAGGTGCCACCAAATTCATCACCGTGGCGGTCGAAGGCGGCAAGGACAGCGATGAATGCCGCAAGGTCGGCTACGCGATCGGCCACTCGCCGCTGGTCAAGACCGCCTTCTTCGCGTCCGACCCCAACCTCGGCCGCATTCTGGCGGCGATCGGCTATGCCGGCATTGCCGATCTCGATGTCGGCGCCGTCAAGGTCTGGCTCGACGATGTGCTGGTCGCCGAGGCGGGCGGGCGGGCGGCTAGTTACCGGGAAGAGGACGGCGCGCGCATCATGAAGCAGGCGGAAATCATGGTCCGTGTGGATCTCGGTCGAGGGAATGCGGCTGCCCGCGTCTATACCTGCGATTTCTCTTATGACTATGTCAAAATAAACGCGGACTATCGCAGCTGAGGAGTTCCCATGAGCACCATCCGTCAGGATCTGACCCGCACCACGCTGGCCGTTGCCTGCATTTTCGTGCTGATCGCCGCATCGTTCTGGGTGCTGCGCCCCTTCCTGGCGGCGACGGTGTGGGCGACCATGCTGGTGGTCGCCACCTGGCCGCTGCTGAAATCGCTCGAGGCGCGCTTTGGCGGCCGGCGCAGCCCGGCGGTCGCGGTGATGACGATCGGCATGCTGCTACTGCTGATCCTGCCGCTGTGGGGGGCGATCGAAACCATCGCCGACCATGCAGATCAGCTCACCGAAACGGCGAAGAAGGTCGCGGTGAGCGGGGTGCCGCAGCCACCGGAATGGGTCGCCACCGTGCCGCTGGTCGGCGAGAAGCTGGCGGCGAACTGGCGCCTGGTGGCGGAGGGCGGAACGGCGGGGCTGATGTCCCGCGCCGCCCCCTACGTGACCGGCGCCGCCAAGTGGATACTCGGCCAGGCTGGCAGCCTCGGCGGCATGCTGGTCCAGTTCCTGCTGATCGTGATTCTCTCGGCGATCATGTACAGCAGCGGCGAGGGGGCGGCGCGCAGCGTGCGCCGTTTCGGGCGGCGCCTCGCCGGCGAGCGCGGCGAGAACTCCGTCATCCTTGCCGGGCAAGCCATTCGCGGCGTCGCGCTGGGTGTCGGCGTGACGGCCATCGTGCAGACGGTACTCGGCGGCATCGGCCTGGCCATCGCCGGCGTTCCTTTCGCCTCGCTGCTTTCGGCGGTGATGCTGATGCTGTGCATCGCCCAACTGGGGCCGGCGCTGGTGCTGTTCCCGGCAGTCGGCTGGATGTACTGGATGGGTGACAACGGCTGGGCGACCTTCCTGCTGGTGTGGAGCCTGATCGTCGGCAGCCTCGACAATTTCCTGCGCCCGATGTTGATCAAGAAGGGCGCCGATCTGCCGCTGCTCCTGATCTTTGCCGGCGTCATCGGCGGCATGCTGGGCTTCGGCCTGATCGGCATCTTCGTCGGTCCGGTCGTGCTCGCCGTGACCTACACGCTACTCGAGGCCTGGATCGAGGACGCGCTGGGCAAGGCCGACGCCGACTAAGCGCTTTTACGCAGCCGGATCATCCGGAACCAGCCCCCGGCGAGCGCCGGTTGGTCGTGTTCCACCCGGAGGCTGGGGGCGGCATCCAGGAGCGGTTCGAACACGACATCCAGCCGGGTGGCGAAGCGGCTTACGAAGGGGTTGGCCAGCCGCCGCAAGGGCGCGGACTGACCGTGGCGCAGAAACTTGTCGAACACCAGCGCCTCGCCGCCCGGCCGCAGCACGCGTCCGATTTCGGTAAAGCAGCGCGCGGGGTCGGAAACGACCGCCAGAATCAGGTGCAATACGGCGACATCGAAGGTCTCCGCGGCAAAAGGCAGTCTCTGCGCATCGCCCCGGACCGCCGTGAAGTCGACATGACCGGCACGTGGCAGCGCGCGGCGCAGCATGGCGTGGGTAAGGTCAATGCCGACATAATGGTGATGCGCGGGCAGGTGAGGCAGATCGAGGCCGGTCCCGACGCCAACCAGCAGAACCTTGCACGGAGTTGTCGGCAGGACCGACAGGCTGCGTTTGCGGGCGGCCCGGGTGACCTGCGAAATTGCTGCGTCGTAGAATGGGGCGATCAGCGTATAGCTGTGTTTGAGACTCAATGCAGGACCCGCGG
>DATIUN010000090.1:0-11969 GCA_035466795.1 Azonexus sp.
ATCCGGCAATGCGCAACAGTTCGGCGCGCAGCAATTCGATGCCCTGGTTCGCCCTGGCGGACAGCGAGATGGCCACACCATCGGGCTCGTCGTGACGCTCCGCCACGGCGCCGGACAAATCGATCTTGTTGTACACGGTCACCCGCTTCAGCCGCTCCGGCAGCCGGGCGAGGATTTCGCGATCCGCCGCGCCGACCCCGCTACGGGCGTCTACCAGCAGAAGAATGACATCGGCACGTTCGATTTCTCGCCAGCTCCGTTCGATGCCGATCTTCTCGACCTCGTCCTCGGTTTCGCGCAGGCCGGCGGTGTCGATGATGTGCAGCGGAATCCCCTCGATCTGGATGGTCGACCGCAAGGCATCGCGCGTGGTGCCGGCGACCGCCGTCACGATGGCCAGATCGTCGCCGGCCAGCCGGTTGAGCAGCGAGGACTTGCCGACATTCGGCTGACCGGCCAGCACGACATGGAGCCCGGCCTGCAACAATTTGCCCTGGCCGGCGCGATCGAAGATTTCCGCCAGCTTGCGTTGGAGACGCTCCAGCCGGCCAAAGGCGTCGGCAGCCTTGAGGAAATCGATGTCCTCTTCGGGAAAATCGAGGGTCGCCTCGACCAGCATGCGCAGGTTGATCAGTTCGTCGGTCAGCGCGTGGATGGCCTGCGAGAACTCGCCTTGCAGGGATCGTACGGCTGAGCGGGCGGCGCTCGCGGTCGCCGCATCGATCAGATCGGCGACCGCTTCGGCCTGCGCCAGATCCATCTTGCCGTTGAGGAAGGCGCGGCGGCTGAATTCGCCGGGTTCGGCCAGCCGGGCGCCGAGGTCGAGGCAGCTGGCGAGCAGCATATGCATGACGACCGGGCCGCCGTGTCCCTGCAATTCGAGGACGTCTTCGCCGGTAAAAGAATGCGGATTCGGGAAAAACAGCAGAATTCCGCTGTCGACCGCAGCCCCGTCAGCCGCCCGGAAGTCGGCCAGCGTCGCGTAACGCGGTTTTGGCGTCTTGCCGGTCAGCGCATAAGCAAAGGGCAGCAAATTACTGCCCGAGATGCGAATCACCCCGACACCGCCGCGACCGGGCGCCGTGGCGATGGCAGCGATGGTGTCGGCGCTACTTACGCCACCCACACGTCAGGCCTTGGCGTCGTTGGCGGCCTTGCTGCCACCTTCGATCATCCGTGTGATCTGCCATTGCTGGGCGATGGACAGCACGTTGTTCACCACCCAGTAAAGTACCAGACCGGCCGGGAACCAGAAGAACATGACGCCGAAGATCAGCGGCATCATCATCATCACCTTGGCCTGGATCGGGTCCGGTGGCGTCGGATTGAGCTTGGTCTGAACGAACATCGACGCCATCATGATGATCGGCAGAATGTAGAAGGGATCGGGCGCGGCCAGATCGTGGATCCACAGGATCCACGGCGCGCCGCGCATCTCGACGGCGCCGAGCAGAACCCAGTAGAGCGCGATGAAGACCGGAATCTGTACCAGAATCGGCAGGCAGCCGCCGAGCGGATTGACCTTCTCGGTCTGGTACATCTTCATCATTTCCTGGTTCAGGCGCTGCTTGTCGTCGCCAAAACGCTCCTTCAATTGCGTCAGGCGCGGCGTCAGCACGCGCATCTTGGCCATCGACTTGTAGGACGCGGCGGACAGCGGGAAAAAGATTGCCTTGATGATGATGGTCAGCACGACGATCGCCCAGCCCCAGTTGCCGACCACGCCATAAATTGCCTGCAGCGCCCAGAAGATCGGCGCGGCGACGACGGTCAGCCAGCCATAATCGACCACCAGATCGAGGCCCGGCGCGACCTGTTTCAACGCGGCCTGCTCCTGCGGACCGGCATAGAGACTGATCGAGGTTTCACCCTTGGCGCCCGGCGCAATCTCCGCCACCGGAACGATCACGCCGGCCTGGAAGGCATCGATACCCTCGGCCTTGCGCATGTAGTACTCGCGCTGGACCTTGTCCTTCGGCACCAGGGCGGAAACGAAATAGTGCTGGACCATGGCCAGCCAGCCATTGTCCGCCGTCTTGGCGAACTTGGCCTTGCCGGCACCGACATCGTCGAAACTGATCTTCTGGTATTTTTCGCCATCGGTATACACCGCCGGCCCGGTGAAGGTCGACACCATCGCCGTTTCGCCTTCCGGCGCCACGCCATCGCGCTGCAACTGGTAGTAGGCATGCGCGGCGAGCGGCTTGGTGCCCTGATTCGCGATTTCCCACGCCACGTCGACCAGATAGGAACCGCGCTTGAAGGTCAGTATCTTGGCGACCGGCGTACCGTCCGCTGCCGTCGCTTCGAGGCGAACTTTCAATTCGTCGGCGCCATCGGCCAGTTTCGTCGGACCATCGGCGCGCCGGAAAGTGGTCCGATGCGTCGGCAATCCGTCGCCGATCAGGCCGCTCTGCATCATGTACCGGTGCTTTGGATCGAACAGCGCGAGCGTCTTTTCGTTATTGTCGTGTTCCTTGTATTTCAGCAGGTCGAGCTCAACGCTGTCGCCGCCCGCTGCGGAAATGGTGGCCTTCACCAGATCGGTCTGCACTGTGAAGGTTTCGCCCGCGCCTGCCGCCGGAACCGGCGCGGCGGCAGGTGTTCCGGGTGCCGGCGCGGCCTGCAGCGCGGCCGTCGGCTGCGGAACGGAACTGCCCGCCGGTACGGCCGCGCCCGCTGCGGCCGGCGGCTTGGGCTGGTTGTACTTCTGCCAGCTTTCCCACAGCATGAAGCTGGAGAAGGTGAAGATCAAAACCAGAATCAGGCGACGAGTGTCCATGAACAGCCTACGTAATCAAGCATTCTCAAATCAGGGTACCGGATCGTACCCGCCGGGATGCCACGGATGACAGCGGCAGACGCGCTTGACGCCCAGCCAGCCACCCTTGAGGGCACCGTGTTTCTCTACCGCTTCCACCGCATATTCCGAACAGCTCGGATAATAACGGCAACTTCGCCCCAGAAACGGGCTGATTGCGTACTGGTATGCACGAAGCAGGCTCACCAGCAGGTATTTCATCGTTCTTCCTTCTGCGCACAGGTTCGCCGCAGTTTTTCCAGCAAGGCAAGAAAATCGCCGGCTACCAGTTTTCCATCCAATGGCGCCGGTTTTACAGCGAGCCGGACGATCAGGTCGCAAGGCGGAAGCTGCGGCCGCTCACGGCGAAACTGCTCGCGAACGATACGCTTGACCCGGTTGCGGTCGACTGCTCTTTTGAGCAGTTTTTTCCCGACCACCACACCAAGTCTGGCGTCATTCAGCCCATCCGGACGTGGCTGGTAATGCAGCATCAGCAGTTTGCCCCGAATCGCTCTCCTGAAACCAAAAACGGATGAGAACTCATCCGTTTTTGTAAGGCGATAGCGTCTGGCGAAGGTTTGTTCCACCCCGCCGAACGTCCGGGTTAAACGCCCAGACGCTTGCGACCCTTGGCGCGGCGAGCAGCAATGACTGCGCGGCCACCCTTGGTACGCATACGGACCAGGAAGCCATGGGTGCGCTTGCGGCGCACGACCGACGGTTGATACGTGCGTTTCATGTGGTAATCCCTTGATGTGCTAAGAAAAACACGCAATTACACCGTGTTTCATAGTGTTCTGTCAAGATCATTTATTTGCGAATGCTGTGGATAACTTTCCTCCGCAAGGGTAGAATCAGCCTCTCGGACGCAAGCTGAGCGCTGTCGTTCGTCAATTAATATAATCCATAGAATCAATCAGTTAATATAACCGCCAGCGTTTATTGTCGACTGCGCGGGGAGGGGCATTGTTGGCGATGGCCGGTTTTTGGGACTCATGCATAAAGCGTTTTGAACAGGAACTGCCAGTCCAGCAGTTCAACACTTGGATCAAACCGCTCAGGCTGGAGGGGGAAAGTCATCCGCTGGAAGGGTTGCGGCTGATCGCGCCCAACGGCTTCATCATGAAATGGGTGCGCGACCGCTATCTCGCACGCATCGAGGACTACGGTCGTACCTTCTTCTCGGCACCGGTCAGCATCGCCTTGGTGATCGACGGCGGAAAGGGTGGAAACAAACGTTCCACCGGCGTTGCGCCAATTATTGCTGCCGATGACCGGAGTAGCGCGCCGGCACCGGTGAAACCCCAAGCCAGGAACAGCCCCTACGAAAAATCGCGATTGTTCGAATCCTTCACCTTCGACAATCTCGTCGTCGGCAAGGCTAACGACCTCGCCCGCGCCGCCGCGGTCCAGGTCGCCAACAATCCGGGGGGCGCCTACAACCCGTTGTTCATCTATGGTGGTGCCGGACTCGGGAAGACCCACCTGATCCATGCGATCGGCAATACCATCCTCGGTGAAACACCCGAGAAAGTGGTGCGTTACGTCCATGCCGAGGATTACTACTCGGACGTCGTGCGCGCCTACCAGCAGAAATCGTTCGATACCTTCAAACGCACCTATCGTTCGCTGGATGTTCTTCTGCTCGACGATGTCCAGTTTTTCAACGGCAAGAACCGCTCTCAGGAAGAATTCTTTTTCCTGTTCAATGCGCTGATCGAGGCACGCAAGCAGATCATCATCACCTGCGACACCTATCCCAAGGACATCAATGGCCTCGACGACCGGCTGGTCACCCGTTTCGACTGGGGATTGACGGTCCAGATCGAACCGCCCGAACTTGAAATGCGGGTCGCCATCCTGAAAAAGAAGGCCCAGGTCGAAGGCCTGCAACTCGATGACGAGGTGGCGTTTTTCATCGCCAAGCATTTGCGATCGAATGTCCGGGAACTGGAGGGGGCGCTCAAGAAGGTACTTGCCTACTCATCCTTCCATGGCCGGGTCATTGCGCTGGACCTGGCAAAGGAAGCGCTGAAGGATCTCATCGGATCGGTCCGCAATGTGGGGATCGACAATATCCAGAAAACGGTCGCCGACTATTACAAGATGAAGGTTGCCGACCTGTTCTCGAAAAAGCGCACGCGTGCCATCGCCCGTCCGCGCCAGTTGGCGATGTGGCTATGTCGCGAAGTCACCTCGCACAGTTTTCCGGAAATTGGTGATGCCTTTGGCGGACGCGATCACACGACGGTCATTCACGCGGTAAAAACCATCGATTCATTGCGCCTGAAGGAAAGTGAACTCAATCACGACCTGCATGTATTGCTTCAGGTATTGAAGGGATGAAGGCTGTACATAAAGCTGTGCGCAAGCTGTCTGTCGATTGTGAGTCATTCGTGAATATCCGCTTTGTGGGAAAATTGTCCGGAATCCATCCACAGGCAATCAAGTGCTTTATTCAGAGCGTAAAAACAACATCAACTACATGAAATTAAAATGAATTTTATTGTTATCCACAGAATTGTTCCGGATATAGTCATTAAAGGAATTTAATTTATGGTACTTATCAAAAGCCAAAGAGACACACTTCTTGCCCCCTTGCAGTCAGTCTCGGGAATCGTCGAACGTCGTCACACGCTACCGATTCTTTCCAACGTACTGCTGGAAAAGAAGGGGGATCGTCTGACCCTGCTGGCGACGGACATCGAAATCCAGATCACGACAGCCACGGATGGCGCCGGTGGCGATGGTGACGGAGCGGTCACCGTTGGCGCGCGCAAATTGCAGGATATCCTGCGCTCCTTGCCGGACAGCACGGAAGTCAGTCTGGTTCTCGAGGACAAGCGTCTTCAGGTCAAGGCGGGAAAGAGCCGTTTCAGCCTGCAGACCCTGCCGGCCGATGATTTTCCGCGCATGACCATCAGTGACGGCGAGACCCGGCAATTTTCGATTTCACAAAAGGCTTTCCGCCAGCTTATAAGCAAAACGCAATACAGCATGGCGGCCCAGGACGTACGCTATTACCTCAATGGCCTGTTGTTGCTGGTCGAGGGCAAGGAGTTGCGTGCGGTGGCCACCGACGGTCACCGGCTTGCCTTTGCCAGTGTCGAGATCGATGGTGACCTGCCGCGTCAGGAAATGATCCTGCCGCGCAAAACGGTGCTCGAACTCAATCGCTTGCTGGTCGACAGCGATGACGCGCTGAACATCACGCTGGCCCAGAACCAGGTCCGCTTTTCGTTCGGTTCGGTCGTTCTGGTTTCGAAGCTGATAGACGGTAAATTCCCCGATTACGAACGGGTTGTGCCGCCCAGCTTGAAGAACCATGTGACCATCGGCCGGCTGACCCTGATGCAGGCGATGAACCGTGCCGCGATTCTGACCAACGAAAAATTCCGCGGCGTGCGCGTAGTTCTCGGCGACAATAGCCTGAAATTGATGGCCGCCAATGCCGAGCAGGAAGAAGCACAGGAAGAAATCGAGGTCGAATACAGCGGCGATGCCATCGATGTCGGCTTCAACGTCGGTTATCTGCTCGATGTGCTGAACAACGTACACAGCGAGGATATCCAGTGGAGCTTCAACGATGCCAATTCCAGCGCGCTGATTACCGTACCCGGCAATGACCGTTTCAAGTACGTCGTCATGCCAATGCGCATCTGATTGATCAATTCAAAACCTAGTTTCACGTGGAACACAAGTAATGAACGAAGAAAATACGCCAATGAACAGCCCGCAAGATGCCTCGCCGGCCTACGGTGAATCGAGTATTCAGATTCTCGAAGGCCTGGAGGCGGTGCGCAAGCGCCCGGGCATGTACATCGGCGATACATCCGACGGCACCGGTTTGCATCACCTGGTGTTTGAGGTCGTCGACAATTCGATCGACGAAGCACTGGCCGGGCATTGTGACGATATCGTTGTCACCATCCATACCGACAACTCGATCAGCGTCACCGATAATGGACGTGGCATCCCGACCGGTGTCAAGATGGACGACAAGCACGAGCCGCGCCGTTCGGCTGCCGAGATCGCGCTGACCGAACTGCACGCCGGTGGCAAGTTCAACCAGAATTCCTACAAGGTTTCCGGCGGCTTGCACGGCGTTGGCGTTTCCTGCGTCAATGCGCTGTCAAAATGGCTGCGTTTGACGATCCGCCGTGACGGCAAGAAGAATTTTATGGAATTTTGCCGTGGCCACGCCGTCGACCGCATCACCGAAGTCCGCGATGGGGTGGAAGTTTCACCACTGAAGGTTCTCGGCGATACCGAAAAGCGCGGTACGGAAGTTCATTTCCTGGCCGACGATGAAATTTTCGAGCACATCGAATTTCACTACGAGATTCTTGCCAAGCGCTTGCGCGAACTGTCTTTCCTCAACAACGGCGTGCGTATCCGCCTGATCGACCAGCGTAGCGGCAAGGAAGAGGATTTCGCGTTCGCCGGTGGCGTCACCAGTTTTGTCGAATACATCAACCGGACTAAGACGGTCCTCCATCCCAATATTTTTTGCTCGGCCGGCGAGGCCAAGGTCGGCGATACCGGCGTCACCATCGGTGTCGAAGTCGCGATGCAGTGGAACGACTCGTATCAGGAGCAGGTTCTCTGCTTCACTAACAACATTCCGCAATCCGACGGCGGGACGCACCTGACTGGTCTGCGCGCCGCGATGACCCGGGTCATCAACAAGTACATCGACGAAAACGAGATCGCCAAGAAGGCCAAGGTCGAGATTTCCGGTGACGACATGCGCGAAGGGCTGGCCTGCGTGCTGTCGGTCAAGATGCCGGATCCCAAGTTTGCGTCGCAGACCAAGATGAAACTGGTTTCCTCGGAAGCACGTCCGGCGGTCGAAGAAGTCGTTGCCCAGAAACTTACCGATTTCCTGCTCGAACGTCCGGTGGACGCCAAGATCATCACCGGCAAGATCGTCGAAGCCTCGCGGGCCCGCGAGGCAGCACGCCGGGCCCGCGAATTGACGCGGCGCAAGGGTGTGCTGGACGGTATCGGCCTGCCTGGCAAGCTGGCGGATTGCCAGGAAAAAGACCCGGCACTGTGCGAAATGTACATCGTCGAGGGCGACTCCGCCGGCGGCTCCGCCAAGCAAGGCCGCGACCGCAAGTTCCAGGCGATCCTGCCATTGCGCGGCAAGGTGCTCAATGTCGAGAAAGCGCGTTTCGACAAGCTGATTTCCAGCGAGCAGATCGTCACCCTGATCACGGCGCTCGGTACCGGCATCGGCAAGGACGAATTCAAGATCGAGAAACTGCGCTACCACCGCATCATCATCATGACCGATGCCGATGTCGATGGTGCGCACATCCGTACCCTGCTGCTGACGCTGCTCTATCGCCAGATGCCGGAGCTGATCGAGCGCGGCTACGTCTATATTGCCCAGCCGCCGCTGTACAAGGTCAAGCACGGCAAGACCGAGCGCTACCTCAAGGACGATCAGGAATACCACCAGTTCCTGCTGCGCATGGCGATGGAAGAAGCCAGCTTGACCCCGCGTGCCGGCGGCGAACCGGTTGTCGGGCCGGCACTGGAAGAACTGGCCCGTTCCTGGCTGTTGACCGAAGCGGTCATCGAACGCGTCTCGCACCTGGTCGATCCGGAGGTACTCAAGGCGCTGGTTCAGTACAACCTCAAACTTGACCTCGACTCCGAAGCCGGCGCCCGGAGCAGTGCCGACCTGCTGACACGGCATCTGCCCGGCGGCATCCGCATCGTCCCCAAATTCGACGACATTCAGGAACGCTGGACTTTGCGCGTCGAGCGCATGCATCACGGTAACCTGAAGGTCGGGTTGATCGACGAGGACCTGCTGCTATCAGGCGACTATCTGCAACTGCGCCGTACAGCGGAAACGCTGGCCGATCTTTTCGGACCCGGCGCCTTCATGGCACGCGGCGAGAAGAAACAGGTCGTCAATAATTTCGGTGACGCGATGAAGTGGTTGCTTGCCGACGTCGAACGCGGCATCGCCAAGCAGCGCTACAAGGGTCTTGGTGAAATGAATCCCGAGCAATTGTGGGAGACGACCATGGATCCGAAGGTTCGCCGCTTGCTGCGGGTGCAGATCGACGATGCCATCGCAGCGGACGAGATTTTCACCACATTGATGGGTGAACTGGTCGAACCGCGACGTGCCTTCATCGAATCCAACGCCCTGAATGCGCGAATCGACATTTGATTTTTCGACAGTAGCGATTTTCAAAATCCTGGAGGTGAAAATGAAATTTATTGGATCCGGGTTCCACAAGCTGGGACGTGTTGCGTCAACCACCTTTGTGGCATTGGCGATGACTTGCAGTGTTGCGGGTGCTGGCGAAATTCCGCTGGTCAATGGAACGCACTGGGTGAAGTCTACTGAAGATGTCAAGAAGGCTTATCTCGTTGGTGCGTCGAATATCATCCAGCTTGAAACGGCATATCAGGCCGACAAGCCGGTACCGGCCGAGCGCAGCTTCTCGCCAGCGGTCGCCAAAGGGATGACCGGACAGACCTTGAGCAGCGTGCTCGATACCGTGGACAAATGGTATGCCGCACATCCTGATCAGTTGCAGCGCCCGGTGATTGAGACGATCTGGTTCGAAATGGTCGTGCCGGGACTCAAGGCAAACAAGTAACGGAGGCGAGAAATGAAAAAGACAAAATTGGCGGTGGCAACGCTTGCCGTACTGGCGATGCTCGGGTGTACGAACATGTCGGCGCAACAACAGGGAACAGTCAGTGGCGCCGCAATTGGCGCTGCAGCGGGCGCCGGTATCGCGTCGATTGCCGGCGGTAGCGGGTGGACCGGTGCGGCGATCGGTGGCGTTGTCGGTGGAACGGTCGGCAACATCAAGGGCAAGCAAAAACAGCAGTAACCGACTTATTGCAAATTCCGGCAACGGAAATGATAAAGGCCCCGGAACGGGGCCTTTTTTTCGGCAGCGTTGCTTGCCTGTGCAAACAGCGTCGACTCAGTTCAGGTCCGGATCGACGATGTAAACCGCACCCCCGTAATTGGCCTGGAGGGCATAGCCCTTTTCACTGAGCTGATAGACGTTGATGTACGGATTGGCTGAGACCTGCACTGCCGTGGTTCCGACGGTGGTCGATGCCATCAGGTCGCCGCCGGCCTTGTTGCCGACCTTGAACTGATCAAGCGCCTCCTGCGACTTGAAGACGAAGATCTGATAGAGCTCCTGGTAGCCGACTCCGGGGCCGGTACCCGCGCGCATGGAAATCATGTAAGTGGGCTTTTTCGTCTTGTTGTCGAAGATCACGCCGGGACCCCTGGCGCCGACCAGCAACACCGCATTGATTGCGGTGATGTCGAAGACGCCATAACCTGCCGCCTGTTCGATTTCCTTGCGAACCGCCGGATTTTGAGCGTAGAGCCTGGCCAGTGCCGCGTCCGCCATGGTCAGGGTTTTGTTGCGCTGCTCGGAGATTTGTTGCGGTGTCAGCTTTCCCCCCTCCAGCATCGGAGTGTTCTGGCAGGCGCCGAGGAAGCCGGCAAAGGCCACGATAATCAGGGAGGTTTGCAGCTTCATGGGGGATCCGTAAAGAAATGTGTGTCCGGAATATAGCAGCAACGGCGGCGGAGAGCCGGTATCCAAGTTCTGCATACATGTAAAAAATTTCAATATCGTCGCGAATTGTTAATGAGTTGTCCGGAATTTTGTCTAAGATCACAAAACTTGGTTTTGCTGGCGTGGGAATGTCCCGCATGTCAGCCAGAATTCGCTTAACGGCAGAATGGAGATGAATCAGATGACACGATCGGTTTCGAGGATAGCTGCCGTTGCCGCGACCGCGCTTGTCGCTTCGATGGCGGCGAATGCCCAGGAATCATCCGGGGAATGGAAGTTCTCGCTGATGCCTTACATGTGGCTGCCGACCATCAAAACCACCCTGGACTTTGGACCCGTGGCCGCTTCCCGTTTGGAGAGCGAGATTTCCATGGCGCCGAATGAATGGCTGCCGCATTTGAAAATGGGGGGCCTGCTGGCCGGGGAAGCACGTTACGGAAAATGGTTGATGGCTGGCGACTACGTCTATCTGAATCTGGGTAGCAGCAGCAGCAAGACCAACACGAGCAACTTGGGCTCCGGGCCCGTCCAGATAGTGGACCTCGGCTCCGACACTTCGCTGAAGAGCACTATTTGGTCGATAGTGGGTGGTTATTCGATCGTTTCCTCGCCGGCGGCCACGGTGGATCTGATCGCCGGTGTCCGATATCTGAGCCTCAAGGCCAACACCGACTGGAACCTGAATGTCGATGTGACCGGGCCGAACGGCGGTTCGGTCATCCTGCCGCGCTCAGGTAGTGTCAGAAAATCCGGAAATGTGACCTCCGCCATTGTGGGTGCCAAGGGCCGGGTGAAAATCGGGGAAAGCAACTGGTTCGTTCCCTTTTATGTCGATGTCGGCGGCGACGGTTCGGTAACCACATGGCAAGCCGCTGCGGGAGTCGGCTATGCATACGCTTGGGGCGACGTACGTCTCGATTACCGTTACATGTCTTTTGATGGCGACAAGCTGATCAAGGATCTTGACATGGGCGGTCTGGCACTGGGTGTGAATTTCGTTTTTTGAGAACTGTCCACTGTCACAGGGGTGACGTTGGCGGCGTCTGATGTTCGTTGATGGTTTTTTTCCGTAATCGGAGGGAAAGATGATTTTTCGATCATTATTCAAGGTAGCAGGGGTGCTTACGCTGGCACTGGCGGTGGTCGGGCCAGTCAAGGCGCAACAGGTCACCGGCGTGCTCGGCTCGCCGAGCGCCACGACGACGGTCAGCAACAAGCAGTTGCCGGCGCCTGATCCCAAGTTCGGGGGCGTCATCAAGGACGACGCGCTGCAGTCCAAGGCCTGGTGGGCGCCGCGTGTCGTGCCGCCGAAAGGCGCGCCCAACGTGCTGCTGATCATCACAGACGACGCCGGCTTCGGCGTGCCGAGCACCTTCGGCGGCGTGATCCCGACGCCGACCATGGACCGCATCGCCAGCGAAGGCCTGCGCTACAACCGCGTCTTCTCGACCGCGCTGTGCTCGCCGACGCGCGCTGCGCTGATCACCGGGCGCAATCACCACTCCGTCGGCTTCGGCGTCATTTCCGAGCAGTCCACCGGTTTCCCCGGCTATAACAGCATCATCGGCAAGGACAAGGCAACGATC
>DATIUN010000091.1:0-2502 GCA_035466795.1 Azonexus sp.
GGCATTAGCAGCAGGCTGAGCGGCGATTCGGCGATGCCGCGCGCGTTATAGTCGCTGTGTCCGAGCAGGCAACTCGATGTGATGATGCAGGAGCCGCCGGGTGCGACGCGGTAAAGCATCAGTTCGCGCCCGCTGGCAGCCTGCTTGACGACCCTTATGCTGCCTTCGAGGAGGAGCGGAAAGCCTTGGCAAGGCTGGTGCTCGGCGAAAATCATGGTGCCGGCCGGCACCCGCATGACGGCCTGCGGCCGTAGCAGCGTGTTTAGCTGGTCGCCGGGCAGGCTGGCCAGCGGCGGGTACAAATCGAGGATTTTTTCCGGGTTGACCGTAAGTCCCGCCGTTATTTCTGTGGTCGCAACCGTCATCATTTCAGGCCAGCGTCGCCCAGACCGGGGCATGGTCCGACGGGCGTTCGCGCTTGCGCGGCGCGCGGTCGATGCCGGCCGCCATGCAGCGTCTGGCCAGCGGCGATGAAAGCAGTACATGGTCGATGCGCAGACCGAGATTTTTCTGGAAGCCCAGCATCCGGTAGTCCCACCACGAAAATGTCTTTTCCGGCTGTTCGAAGAGGCGGAAGCTGTCTTCGAGGCCTAGGCCCAACAGGCGTTGGAAGGCGCTGCGCTCGGGTTCGGAACAGAGGATCTGGCCGGCCCAGGCCTTGGGGTCGTGCACGTCGCGATCATCGGGGGCGATGTTGTAATCGCCGCAAAGGGCCAAGTTCGGATGAGCGGCTACTTCTTCTGCGAGCCAGTTGGCCAGTGCGTCAAGCCAGTGCAGCTTGTAGTCGTACTTGTCGCTGCCGACCGCCTGGCCGTTCGGCATGTAGGCGCAAACGACGCGGGTGTCGCCGATGGTGCCGGCGATCAGCCGTTTCTGCTCATCGGGGAAATTCGGGTTGCCGACGACGACGTCGCCAATCGGCTGGCGGGCGAGTAGGGCAACGCCATTGTAGGTCTTCTGACCGGAGAAGGCGACCTGATAACCCGCCGCCTCGATCTCGGCACGCGGGAAATTGTGGTCCTCAAGCTTGGTTTCCTGCAGACACAGCGCATCGGGTTGCTGTTCGGCCAGCCAGTCCAGCAGGTGCGGCAGGCGCACCTTGAGCGAATTGACGTTCCAGCTGGCGATCTTCACTTGGCCAGACCGCCGGACGGCTTGCTGCCGTAGGCCGCACTTTTCGGGTAGCCAGCGAGATCCAGCAGGTTGTTGTAGGCGACCGGCTCGAAACCGCGGAAGCTCTGCTTGCCTACCTTGAGCGCCGGAACGAAAGCATCGCCGACGAGTTTCTTCAACTCGTCTACATCTTCCTGCTTCTGCAACATCTTCTCGGTGAATGGCACGCCGCGCGCGTTCAGGAAATCACGCGCCTGCTTGCATTCGCTGGCGCAGTCAGCGGAGGTGTACAGCGTGACCGGGAAAGTTTCAGCCGCCCGGCGTACTTCATAGGGCAAACCATCGCTGGGTTCGCTGGCGGAACCGGCTCTCGAAACGTCCCTGGCCCGGCCCGGCGGCGGGGTGTCCGAAATGACCACGCGGCCCTGCGGGTCGACCCAGCGATAGGCCTCGGCGGAGGCGCAGGTACTGGCCAGCGCCAGACACAGGATGATCAGGTAACGCATCTTCATTCTCCCCGGATAATGGCTTACGCCACAATCATACCGCTATGGCGCAGTAATGCATCGACGCTCGGCTCGCGGCCACGGAATGCCTTGAAGGATTCGATCGCCGGGCGCGAGCCACCGACCGAGAGGATTTCGTCGAGGAAGCGCTGGCCGACGGTGGCATCGAACGGATCGCCGGCTTCCTCGAATGCGGCATAGGCATCGGCCGACAGCACTTCTGCCCACTTGTAGCTGAAGTAGCCGGCGCCGTAGCCGCCGCCGAAGATGTGCGAGAAACTGTTCGGGAAGCGGTGCCACTCGGGCGGGAACAGCACGGCAACTTCCCGGCGCACGGTGTTGAGCAGGTCCATCACGGTAGACGGCCCTTGCGGGTCGAATTCCGAATGCAGCAGCATGTCGAACAGCGAGAACTCGATCTGGCGCACCGCCATCATGCCGCTCTGGAAATTTTTCGCCGCCAGCATCTTGTCGAACAGGGCGCGCGGCAGCGTGGCACCGTTGTCAACGTGGGCAGTCATGCCTTGCAGCACATCCCATTCCCAGCAATAGTTTTCCATGAACTGCGACGGCAGTTCGACGGCATCCCACTCGACGCCATGGATGCCGGAAACGCCCAGTTCCTCGCCGCGGGTCAGCAGGTGGTGCAGGCCGTGGCCGGTTTCGTGGAACAGCGTGATCACTTCGTCGTGGGTGAAGGTGGCGGGCTTGTCGCCAACCGGGCGGGCGAAATTGCAGTTGAGATAGGCGATCGGCGTCGGGATGCCGCCGATGGTGCGGCGACGGGCGCGGGCCTCGTCCATCCAGGCGCCGCCGCGCTTGGTTTCGCGGGCGTAGAGGTCGAGGTAGAACTGGCCGACCAGATCGCCAGCCGGGGTTTCCA
>DATIUN010000092.1:0-23663 GCA_035466795.1 Azonexus sp.
CCATATTGGGGCCGGTGATCAGCAATAGCCGGCGGTTGTCGGCAAGCAGGCAGTCGTTGGCGATGAAGGTTTCGGCCTGGTTGGCCAGTTCGCCTTCGACCACCGGGTGGCGGCCGCCGGTTACGGTCAACTGCGTTTCGGCGGCAAATTCCGGCTTGCACCAGTTGCGCTTCAGCGCCGACTCGGCGAAGCCGGCCAGCAGGTCGAGCTGGGCGATGGCGCGGGCGATCGTTTGCAGGGTCGGCACGGCCGGCAGCAATTCGTCGAGGATGCTCTCGTAGAGCAGTTTTTCGCGGGCCAGCGAGCGTTCCTGGGCGGACAGCGCCTTGTCCTCGAAGGCCTTCAGTTCCGGTGTGATGTAGCGTTCAGCGTTCTTCAGCGTCTGGCGGCGGCGGTAGTCGTCGGGAATTTTGTCGACATTGGCGTGCGTGACCTCGATGTAGAAGCCATGCACTTTGTTGTATTCGACCTTGAGGCTCGTGATGCCGGTACGCTCCCGCTCGCGTACCTCCATGTCGACCAGGAAGTCGCCGCAATTGTCGTTGAGCGACCTGAGTTCGTCGAGATCAGCATCGAAGCCCGGCGCGATGACGCCGCCGTCGCGCACCTGCGCACCCGGCTCGGCGGCGATGGCGCGCACCAGCAGGTCGAGCGCCGCGGCCGGTGTATCCAGTTCGTTGAACGATTGCGTCAGCAGGTCGGATGCGGTGCCGGCCAGCGGCGCGCGCAGTTCCGGAAGGCGGGCGAGCGATTCGCGCAGGCCAGCCAGGTCGCGCGGCCGGGCATTGCGCAAGGCGATGCGGCCGGCGATGCGCTCGATGTCGGCAATGCCGCGCAGGGCTTTTCTGGCCTCGCCGGCTAGTCGACCGTAGTCTTCGAGCAAAGCCTCGACGGCGCCGTGGCGGGCGGCGGGAATGTCGCGCTCGCGCAGCGGATGGTGCAGCGTGTGGCGCAACAGGCGCGACCCCATGCTGGTGATGCAGTTGTCGAGCAGCGAAAAGAGTGTCGGGGACGGCTGGCCACGCAGGGTTTCGGTCAGTTCCAGGTTGCGCCGGGTAGCGAGGTCGAGGCCGAGGTAGGCGCCTTCGAGCTCCACGGTCAACCCGCGTAAATGGGTCAATTTCCCGGCCTGTGTTGCCTGCGCGTATTGCAGCAACGCCCCAGCGGCGGCGATGGCCGGCTTCAGGCCTTCAGCGCCGAAACCAGCCAGCGAAGCGACTTCGAACTGGTCGCAAAGCAGGCGCCGGGCCGAGTCGAAGTCGAAATACCAGTCCGGCTGGCGGGTGCGTGCCGCGTCGAGGCCGAAATTGGGTGTCCAGCTTTCCGGGTAGAGAATTTCCGCCGGGCGGATGCGCTCCAGCGTCGCCGGAATCTCTTCGGCAGGTACTTCGAGCAGCACGAACTCGCCGCTCGACAGATTCAGTCGGGCGATGCCTGCGGTGTTGCGCAAGGTGGTCACGGCGAGCAGCCAGAGGTCCTGCTTGTCGTCGATCAGCGCCGCGTCGGTCAGCGTGCCCGGCGTCACGATGCGCGCCACGGCGCGCTCGACCGGCCCCTTGCTGGTGGCCGGGTCGCCGATCTGCTCGCAGATCACCGCCGATTCGCCGAGTTTGACCAGGCGGGCGAGGTAGGGCTCCAGCGAGTGGAAAGGCACGCCGCACATCCTGATCGGCACGCCGGCCGACTGGCCGCGCGTGGTCAGCGTGATGTCGAGCAGGCGCGCCGCCTTTTCGGCGTCATCATGGAACAGCTCGTAGAAATCGCCCATCCGGTAGAACAGCAGGGTGTCCGGATGTCCGGCCTTAAGCGCCATGTACTGGCGCATCATCGGCGTGTGCTTGGCGAGATCAGGTGGTTCGGCGGCCATTGAGTTGGTCATGACAGGGTGGAACGGCGGGGCAGCAATTGTCCCATCAACCGGCAACGCCTGCCACTCAGGTGATGACCACTTCGATCAGCTGTGGGCCGCCACTGGCGAAAGCTGTTTGCAATGCTTGGCGGAAGGTATCGGCGCTGGCGGCCCGTCGGTAGGTGAGGCCGAAGGTGGCGGCGGCGTGCTCGAAGCTGATCTGCTGCGGCGTCCGCCATCCTCGTTCGAATTCCGGCAGGGCGGCTTGCGGCAGGTGGTCGAAAATGCCGCCGCCGCCGTTGTTGACCGCAACAATCACCGCATCGCGGCCGGCGGCCAAGGCCAGGCCGCCGAGGTCGTGCTGGCAGGTCAGGTCGCCGAGCAGGGCGACGACGCGGCCGTGGATTTCTCCCAGGCCCAGTGCCGTCGAGATGTTCCCGTCGATGCCGCTGGCCCCCCGGTTGCCATAGCAGTGGATGATGCGGTCGACGCTGCCGGAATGCGTGTCTAACTGGCGGATGGCCAGCGAATTGCCGATGAACAGGGCGCTGTCGGCCGGAAGTTCATCGACCAGCACCGGGATGTGCCAGGCATCGCCAGTCTCCGGAATTTGTGCGTCGCGTTCGGCCAGCCCGTCGTGCCAGCCACCCGGGCAGGGCTGCGGTCGCGCGGCGAGCAGGGCCTGGCAGGCGGCCAGCGGCTCGGCGCGCAACAGGTGGGTCAGGCGATGGGTCGGGTCGCTGTGGCGTGGCCACGGATCGACCAGCGCCTGGATGGGTGCGGCGGCGAGATAATTCTGCAAATTGCGTGTCACCGGGAAGGTGCCGAAACGCAGGACCCAGTCGGGCCGCCGGGCGGCGGCAAACTCGCGGTCGGCCAGCCAGGCGTTGTAGCGGGTCAGCAGGCGACTGCGGTCGTGATGGCCGAAACGCAGGCCGGACAGCGGTTCGGCGAGGATCGGGCAAGCCAGGTGGTCGGCCAGTGCGGTCAACGCCGCGGCGAGGCTCGTTTTCGTCGGTAGCTCGCCGCAGACGATGACGCCGGGACGGCCACCGATACTTTCGGCCAGTCGGGAGATGCCGGACGGGTCGGCCGGCAGTTCGGGGCGGGTAATGGTAATGTTCGCCGGCGTCGCCAAAGCGGGCACGTCGACGGCCCGCAGCAGCGGCTCGCGGAAGGGCTGGTTGATATGCACCGGCCCGGGGTGCGGCCAGGCGGCCTGTTCGACGACACGCGCCGCCAGCCGGTGCAGCCAGGCGGGGTCGAAGTCCGGATGCGGCGCACCAAGAGGATGGCTGCTGCGGACATGGCTGCCGAACAGGCCGATCTGGTCGATAGTCTGGTTGGCGCCGCAGCCCTGCAGCTCCGGCGGTCGGTCGGCTGAGACCAGGATCAGCGGCACGCCGGACTGGCTGGCCTCGATCACGGCAGGCAGCCAGTTGGCTGGTGCCGTCCCCGAAGTGGCGAGCAGGACGACCGGGCGGCGGCTCGCCTTGGCGATACCGAGTGCGAAAAACGCCGCGCTGCGCTCGTCGACCGCAACCGTGCAGTCCAGTCCGGGCTGGCGCAGGATGGCCAGCGCCAGCGGTGTCGAACGGGAACCGGGGGAAATCACCGCATGGGTCACCCCGGCGGCGGCAAAGCCGGCGACCATCGCTTGCGACCAGAGAAAATTGAGCGTGCCGGTGTCGATCATGCTTCGCATCTGAATCGAAAGCACGGATTGTAGTCGTATCGCGATGCCATGACCCGCGCCGATTGGCGCAGCCGTGCTATGATGCTTGCCGTTCTTCGCGGTTCCCGCTGTTTTGGGCGAGCGAAAGAGGAGTGGTAGTTCAGTTGGTTAGAATACCGGCCTGTCACGCCGGGGGTCGCGGGTTCGAGTCCCGTCCACTCCGCCAGCAACATCAAAGCCCTTGCAGCTTGTCCTGCCAAGGGCTTTTTGTTTGATGCAGCCGGATGTTGATCGCCAGCGTCGCACTCAACAGGGCGGCGGCACCCAGGTTATGGGCCACGGCCAGCGCCAGCGGCAACGCGAACAGGACGTTGGCGACCCCCATTCCAAGCTGCAGCGCCAGCAATCCGAACAGGACCCATCCCCAGAAGTGCCCGCCGGGCCAGGCGCTTCGGAGCAGTGCCAACGCCAGGGTGCCGACGCCGACAAGCACGGCCAGCGCCCCAAGCCGGTGACTCCAGTGGATAGCAGTCAGGGCTTCGGTGGAGAGCAGGCGACCATCGCCCGTATGCCCAAGCTCGCGATGCAGCGTGAATGCCTGCGCAAAATCCATCGACGGTCGCCATTGGCCCTGGCACAGCGGAAAATCCGGACAGGCGAGCGCGGCATAGTTGCTGCTGACCCAGCCGCCAAGCGCGATCTGGCAAATGACCAGAACCAGGCCAAGCGCGGCCAGCGGACGGAGCCATTCTGCGGAGAACTGCGGAGATGCGGGGCGGGCTTCCCCGAGCAGCAAGGTCAGCAACAAGGCCAGCGTGGTCATGCCGCCCAGCAAATGCAGCGTGACGATCATTGGCTTGAGCAGCAGGGTTACGGTCCACATTCCCAGCGCAGCCTGCAGCGCCACGACGCCGAGCAGCAGGGTAGGCAGGGCCGGGGAGCGGGCGCGTCGGGACTCGGCGCGCCAGGCGTACAGGAAGATGCCCAGAATCAGCAGGCCGAGGGTGCCGGCAAAATAGCGGTGGACCATTTCCTTCCAGGCCTTGACGGTCTCGACCGGACGCTCCGGATAGGCCTGACTTGCCGCCAATTGCTCATGTGCCTGATCGGGAACACCCAGCCAGTGACCGTAGCAGCCGGGCCAGTCCGGGCAGCCGAGACCGGCATCGGAAAGGCGGACGTAGGCGCCGAGCGAGATGACGCCGAAGGCAAGGACGGTTGCAGCAAGCAGCAGACGACGATAGAGAAGCACGGATCGGGTGTGTCAGAACATGATCAGGCGGTCGGCGAAGAGGGCGGCGAACAGCAAGGTCAGGTAAAGGATCGAATAGCGGAAAGTGCGGCGCGCCAGCGCGTCGCTGTAATTGCGGACGAGCGCGATGGCGTAGCCGAGAAAAACCAGGTCCAGCAGGCTGATGGCCACCAGATAGAGCCAGCTCGTCATGCCGAGCGATACCGGAATCAGGCTGGCGCCGGCAAGCATCAGCGTGTACAGCAGGATGTGCTGGCAGGTGAAGGCGACGCCATGGGTTACCGGCAGCATCGGCAGCCCGGAGCGGGCGTAATCGTCGCGCCGGTAGCAGGCCAGCGACCAGAAATGGGGCGGCGTCCACAGGAAAATGATGAGGAACAGGACCAGCGGTTCGGCCGATACGTGGCCGGTCATCGCCGCCCAGCCGAGTACCGGCGGCATGGCGCCGGAAGCGCCGCCGATGACGATGTTCATCGGCGTCGCCGGCTTCAGGATCAGGGTATAGATGATGGTGTAGCCGACGAAGGTGGCGAGGGTCAGCCACATCGTCAGGTCGTTGATGAAGGTGTGGAGCATCCAAAGGCCGGCGGCGCCGAGCAGGGTGGCCAGGGTGACCGTTTCGAGGGCCGAAATCTCGCCGCGTGCCGTCGCGCGCCAGCTGGTCCGCGCCATGCGTTCATCGATAGTGCGTTCGACCAGGCAGTTCAGCGCGGCAGCGGCGAACGCCACCAGTGCGATGCCGGCCGACGCTACCAGAAAGCGCAGCAGCGGCGGGAAGCCCGGCGTCGCGAGGAACATCCCGATCATTGCGGTAAAGACGATGAGGCTGTTAACCCTTGGCTTGCAAAGATGGGAAAAGGCGGCCAGGCGTTGGCCCAGAGACATCGTTGGTTCGGCAATCGTTTGCATGGGGGCCTCCTAGCCGGTCCAGGCGAATTTAAGCAGGCGCTCGAGGTCGCCGCGCACGTTCTTGGCGGCGACGTCGGCAGGGTAGGTCATGATCAGGTTGCCCCGGGGGTCGATGATGTGGAGGCTATAGCCCGCCTGTTCCCCGCTGCCGGGCAGCCATTTGGCGGGGGCTTCGGCCAGCACGAGGTCGGGTTGGCGCTGGACTGCCATGGTGAAGGCCGGATCGACGGGCTGGTCGGTGAGGACCACGCGGCGCAGGCGCCCCATGTCCTTGTTCAGTGAAACCTGGATGCGGCGCATTTCGTCTATCCGCTGGGCGCAGTCCGCTTCGCAGCGGCCTTTGCCATTGAGCAGCAGCAGCCATTTGTCCTGAAGTTCGGCCGTTGCCAGCGGCCGGCCGTCTGGCGTCTTCAGGCCGCTGGCCGGCAAGGGCAAGGGCGGACTGACGATCTGGCCATGGTTCCCGGTGCGGGAGGGCTGCCAGCCGAGAAAATAGAGCCCGCCGGCAATGACGAAGGGCAGGGCGAGGAGACCGACGACCAGTGCCAGCATCGGCATGCCGCCCCCTTTGCGGGAAGGTGCGTGCAGGGTTGTGCTCGTCATGGGCGACGCAGGAGGAAATAGGCCCAGATGCCGATACTGGCCGCGGCAAAACCGAACCATTGCAGCGCGTAGCTGCGGTGGCGCTCGGCACGCTCGTCGGGGCGCGGCCAATCACGCAGGTAGCCGCCGGGCGCATCAGGGTCGAGCTGTATGACCACCGGCTGCAGCGGGTAGGTGACGACCTGGCGGTAACGTCCGAGGTCAAGGTTCTGCCATACAGGATCCCAGCCGCTCGCCGGCTGCGTTGTGAGATTGAAGAAGCGCTGTCCGGGCACGATGGCGACGCCGGTCACTTCGATCGTTCCGGCGGGAACGGATGCCTGCGGCAGGATACGATGATCAGCCGCGGCAGGCAGCCAGCCGCGATTGACCAGGACATGCATCGACGAGCCTTCAAGGCGCAGGGGGGTGATGACGTGATAGCCGGCCTGCTCCTGGTGCAGCCGGTTGTCGATCAGGACCTGCCGCGACGCATCGTAGTTGCCGCGGAGAATGACCCGCCGGTAGCGCAGCGATTCCCCGTCTGCAGGTGCGCTTGGCATCGCCACCGGAAAACCGGAACTCCGGGTATCAAGTTCAGCCTGCATGGTTGTCTTGACCTCGGCCTTGCGCCACTGCCACAACCCAAGTGAAATGAATGTCGGCAAAAGCACGGCAAGCAGCAACGCCCCGATGAATGCCGACTGCCGTCGGCTGGTCCTTGCCGGTTCGCAGGTCTGGCGCGCATACTGACCAGGGTCGGGCTTGTCCAAGGAGTCGGTAATGATCAAGTTGGTGGTTGTGTTGATGTTGATGGGTATTGTCGGAAGCCTGTTTTCGGGGCTGTATTACATTTACCGCGACCGGGGAACCGGCGTCAGGACAGCGCGTGCGCTGACCTTGCGCATTGGACTGTCCATTTCGCTTTTCCTGCTTCTGCTGATCGGTTTCCGGTTCGGCTTCATTCCCGGTTATACCCAATAAACAAAGACGAACAGGATCAGCCAGACCACATCGACGAAGTGCCAGTACCAGGCGACCCCTTCGAAAGCAAAATGGCGTTCGGCGGTGAAATGGCCACTCATGCTGCGCAGCAGGATGACCAGCAGCATGATCGTGCCGAGTGTGACGTGGAAGCCATGGAAGCCGGTGAGCATGAAGAAAGTGGCACCGTAGGCGCCGGCACCCATGGTCAGGCCGAGTTCGGTATAGGCATGGTAATACTCGTAGGCCTGGAAACCTAGGAACAGCGTGCCGAGCAGAACCGTCGCGGCCAGACCTAGGATCAGGTGGCTGCGATTGTTGCGCAGCAGGCCCCAGTGCGCCCAGGTGACGGTAGCACCGGAACTGAGCAGCAGCGCGGTATTGATCGCCGGGATACCCCAGGCGCCCATCGGGGTAAACTTAGGGCCGCCGGGGCCGCTGGTCGGCCACGTCCCGCTGTAGTCGGGCCACAGGGTGGTCCCGTGCGCACTAAGCATGCCGCCCAGATCGGGCACCGAGATCACGCGAACATAGAACAGCGCACCGAAAAACGCAGCGAAGAACATGACTTCGGTCGCGATGAACCAGACCATCCCGTAGCGGAAGGAGCGGTCCTCCCAGTCGCGGTAGGATCCGCCCTGTGATTCGCTGATCACGCGGCCGAACCAGCCGAACAGCACATACAGGATGACGGCGAAACCGCCAATCATGACCCACTTGCCGAGTGGATAGGAATTCATCGCCTGAATGAAGCCGAGCGCCAGCAGGAACATCCCGCCGGAAAGGATCACCGGATAGAGACTGGGGTCGGGAACGAAGTAGTGTTCGCGTGAACCGGCTTGGACAGTGCTGGTTTTCATCGGGCCTCCCTGGCGCTGGTCAATGTCTGTCGCTGTCCATCAATGCCGAAAAAGGCATAGGACAGGGTGATGTGGGTGATGTCACGGCTGACGCCTGGCTTGACGATAAAGGCGAGGGGCATTTCCCGCGATTCGCCGGGACCCAGCGTTTGCTGGGAGAAACAGAAGCATTCGATCTTGTCGAAATACTGCGCTGCCTGTCCGGGCGTGACGCTGGGCACTGCCTGGCCGGTGATCTCGCGATCCGACGTATTGCGCACCAGGTATGCGACTTGCTGCAGTTCGCCGGGATGCGCGTCGAGTTTGAAAGTCAGGGGGCGCATGTCCCAGGGCAGTCCGGGCATGACGGTTCCCGTAAACTCCACGGTGATCGTCCGTGTCACATCCACGTTCGCCGGCGGTGCCGTTTCCGCTTTCAGGCCGCCGACGCCGAAGCCATCGCGAATTGGTCCCGGGCCGGCAGTCTTCCCGTTGAATCCAGTGGCAGCGCACAGCACATCGTAGAGGGGCACCAGCGCGAAGGCGAAGGCGAAGGCGCCGGCAACCAGAAGCAGCAGACGGCGTACGAGTCTTCCATTGCTTGGCGGGACCGGTTGCGTCTGCTCCATCATCTAGCGCTTTATGAAAAGTCCGACGACGTAAACCAGCACGGCAACCGCGCCAATCAGCCAGGCGAGGCGCCGGGAAGCGGCACGGCGTCGTTCGAGGTCAGCGTTGCTGAAGGGCTGTTGATCCATGCTGCGTTTCCTCACCTGCCTTAGCGAACCTGCGGCTGAACTTCCCAACTGTGATGCGGCGGCGGCGAAGGCAATTCCCATTCGAGGCCTTCGGACGCTTCCCAGACCCGCGCCGTCGCCTTCGGTCCGCCACGCACGCACATCCAGACGTTCCATGCGAAAAGCAGCTGGCTGATGCCCAGAATGAATGCGCCAACCGTGGAAATCGCATTGAATTCGGCAAATTGCAGCGCGTAGTCGGGGATGCGCCGCGGCATGCCGGCGAGACCGAGGAAGAACTGGGGAATAAAGGTCAGGTTGAAGGAAACGACCGTCAGCCAGAAGTGCAGCTTACCGAGCGGTTCGCTGTACATGTGGCCGGTCCACTTCGGCAACCAGTAGTAAACCCCCGTCATGACGCCCATGATGCCGCCGGCGAACAGGGCGTAATGGAAGTGGGCGACCACGAAGTAGCTGTGGTGGTACTGAGCGTCCGCTGCCACGTCCGCGAGGATCAGTCCGGTCAATCCGGCGATGCCGAAGAGAACGATGAAGCCGACGGCGAACAGCATCGGCGTCTCGAAGGTCATCGCGCCCTTCCACATGGTGGCGATCCAGCAGAAGAAGAGAACTGCCAGCGGGAGCGAAATCGCCATCGTGCTGAACATGAAGTAGATCAGCGCCGGGACCGGCAGACCGGCGGTAAAGAAGTGATGGGCCCAGACGATGACCGACAGCAGGCCGATGGCGATGAAGCTGTAAACCTGGGCTTTGTAACCGTAGGTTGGCTTGCGCGAGAAGGTCGACAGCACGTGGGGAATCAGGCCCCAGACCGGTAGCAGCAGGATGTAGACCTCCGGATGCCCGAAGAACCAGAACAGGTGCTGGAAGAGGATCGGATCACCACCGCCGGCGGCGTCGAAGAAATGCGTGCCGAAGTGGCGGTCGGTGAGCAGCATGGTCACTGCGCCGGCGAGGACCGGCAGCGTCGCGATCAGCAGGAAGGCGGTGATCAGCCAGCCCCAGGCAAAGAGGGGCAACTTCATCATCGTCATGCCGGGCGCCCGCATGTTGAAGATGGTGACGATGATATTGATCGAGCCCATGATCGACGAGATACCCAGGATATGCACGGCGAGGATCGCGAAATCGACACCCATGCCGCCCTGCACCGAGAGTGGCGCGTAGAAGGTCCAGCCGGTGGCTATGGCGCCGTCGCCGACGCCGAACAAGGCGAGGGTGAAGGGCAGGGTGAGCAGGATCGCCGCGGTCGGCAGCAGCCAGAAACCCCAGTTGTTGAGGCGGGGAAGCGCCATGTCGGGTGCGCCGATCATCAACGGGATCATCCAGTTGGCGAAGCCGGTGGCAGCCGGCATCAGCGCCGCGAAGATCATCACCAGCGCATGTACGCCGATCAACTGGTTGAAGAATTCCGGCTTCATCAACTGCAGGCCGGGCTGGAACAGTTCGGCGCGCACGGCGAGGATCATCAGCCCGCCGACGAAGAACATGATCAGCGAGAACGTCATGTACATCGTCCCGATGTCCTTGTGATTGGTGGTCGTCAGCCAGCGGGTGAAGCCGCCCGGATGATATCCGTCGTGATGTTCTGCGGGATGGGTGGTGATGCTGCTCATCTCGATTCTCCTAACGCAGTGTCTTGATCTGGGCGGGCTGGATCATGTCGCCCTGGCGGTTGCCGAAACTGTTTCGCTCATAGGTGATGACCGCTGCCACCTCGACATCCGAAAGCGTATTGCGGAACGCCTGCATCGCCGAGCCGGCCTTGCCATTCCAAACCCGGTCCACGTGGCTGTCCTTGATGATCTTGCCGTCCTTGTCAAGCAAGGGGCCCTTGACGATCGGGCTCCCGGAGAGCGCAGGGAAGGCCGGCGGCAAGCCAAGGCCGTTCGGCTGGTGACAGACCGCACACTGCTTTTCGTACACTTCCTTGCCCTTGGCCATCAGTTCCTCGCTGCTCCAGGTCCGGTCGGCACCGCCGGCGGCGGCTTTCGCCTCGGCCTTCTGGGTTTCCAGCCAGGCCAGGTATTCCGGCTCGGGAACGGCGTGGACAACGACCGGCATGAAACCGTGGTCCTTGCCGCACAGCTCGGCGCATTGGCCACGATAAATGCCCGGCTTTTCGATTTGGACCCAGGTTTCACGGAGGAAACCCGGCACGGCGTCACGCTTGACGCCAAACTGCGGAACCCACCAGGTATGAATGACGTCGGTCGAGGTCAGCAGTATCCGTACTTTCTTGCCGACCGGCAGGACGACGGGCTTGTCGACCTCGAGCAGATAGTTTTCGCCCTTTTCTTCGGCATTGGTAATCTGGTCGCGTGGCGTGGACAGGGTGCTGATGAACTTGACTCCGGCTTCGGGATATTCGTACTGCCATTTCCACTGCATCCCCGTTACCTTTAGCACCATGTCAGCACGGGTCTTGGTGTCTTCCATCGTGATGATTGCCTGGACTGCCGGTATGCCCATCAGGATGAAATCGATGAAGAGCAGGATGCCGAACGGGACCAATGCCCAGAACCACTGCATGCCACCCGTTGGCCCTGTGAATTTCGCGGGCTGGTGGCCAACGCTCTTCCGGTGCTTGATCATCGAGTAGATCATGATCGCGAACACGACCACGAACAGGATGGTGATGATCAGCATGAATTCGTTGTGGATGTGCAGCGTTTCCCTGGCAATCGGCGTGACCGGATCGGGAAAATTGAATTTGTACTCGGCGCCGGCCAAACCGGGCACGAAGGCGACGACCGCCAACAGGCATTTCAAGAGACTGCTTGCGGGCGCATCGCCCGCGAGACCCCTGCTGCATTTCTGAAAGACGCAGTTCCCCATTCCGTTCCCTCCCCCTTGTGAGAACCAACCAAGTGAATCAGAATCAACCGCGTCGAATTAGTTCAGAAAAATTCCATGAATCGAAACTTCCTTCTTGCAGTTCTCTGCCTGCTTGCGGTGGCCTGCAACCGGGTCCCCGTGGAGTTTCGCAACACGGATCTGACCGGAGCCACATTCGCGCGCCAATTCACGTTGAGCGATCATAATGCACAAATTCGTACGCTTGGCGATTTCAAGGGCAAGGTTGTCGTAATTTTTTTCGGGTATGCCTCGTGCCCGGATATCTGCCCGTCGACGCTTTCCCGCCTCGCCGCGGTGATGAAGGCGCTGGGTCCCGAGTCCGAAAGGGTCCAGGTGCTTTTCGTTACGGTGGATCCTGACCGCGATACCGCGGACCGCCTGAGGGATTTTGTACCTTGGTTCCATCCGTCCTTCCTTGGTTTGCGTGGCAATGCCCAAGAAACCAAAGCGGTATCCGAAGAGTTCCGGATATTCAGCGCGCGCCGGGAAGTGGGCAGCCAGCTCGGGTACGTGCTTGACCACTCCTCGGGCGCCTACGTCTATGATCCAGCCGGGCGCATTCGCCTCTATGTCAAGGATACGGCGAGCGTCGAGGAGATCGTTGCCGATATCCGGCTGCTGCTCTCCGGAAAGTAGGCAGATCCGGACTCAGCGTGGCCCGGTTTGTCCGAGGGCGGGCAGGGTGATGTGGAAGCGAATCGCTGCGAGGCGCAGGACAAGCACGATGGCCATGGCAATCCATGCTGCAACGAAGGGCGAGGCCCCGGCTTCCTGAAGGCCGATCAGCGACAGTGCGCCGACCCAGGCCGCCGTCGCATAGAGTTCTCCCTTCAGGAAAACGAGCGGTACGTCGTTGCACAGGATATCCCGCAGGACACCGCCGACGACGCCGGTGATGACGCCCATCAAGCTGGCAGTCAGCCACGGGGTATGCCATTGCAGTGCGACCTGGGTGCCGAGAATGGTGAACAGCGCCAGTCCGAGCGCATCGGGAATCAGGAACAGCCGCGGCGGCACGGTAAAGGCGCGGGCCACGAAGAAGGTCACGAGGCCGGTGCCGAGGGCGGCGATGAGGTAAGTCTGGTCCGCTACCCAGAACACGTTGCGGTCAAGCAGTAGGTCGCGGACTGTGCCCCCACCCAGGGCGGTGGCGACCCCGACCAGCAGCGCGCCGATCAGGTCCATCTGCTTGCGTCCGGAATCGAGGACGCCGGTCACTGCGCTGACCGCGACTGCGGCCATGCCAACCCAGTAGAGCAGGGTGTCGATGCCCACGTCAGTGCTGGCGTTCCTTCATGGCCCGCTGCGCCTCGCGCTTCCAGTCCTTTTCATGCTCGTCCTGGCGTTTGTCGTGCAGCTTCTTGCCCTTGGCCAGGCCGATCTCGAGCTTGATCCGGCCGCGGGTGAAATGCAGGTCGATGGGGACGAGGGCATAGCCGGCGCGTTCGACCTTGCCGATCAGTTTCATGATTTCCCGATCGTGCAGCAGCAGTTTGCGGGTGCGTGTCGGATCAGCGACGACATGTGTGGATGCGGTCGCCAACGGCGTGATGTGCATGCCAATCAGGAAGATTTCGCCACCCTTGATGATGACGTAGGATTCCTTGATGTTCATCCGGCCGGCACGGATGGCCTTGACCTCCCAACCCTGGAGGACGATGCCGGCCTCGAACTTCTCCTCGATGAAGAAGTCGTGAAAGGCTTTTTTGTTGACCGTGATGCTCATGCTGCCGACGATCCATTAAAATCAGGCATTCTACAGGAATCAGGAATCCCCTCGACGCATGGCGCTGGTCGAAAAATCCGTTCTCATCGGGCAATCCGCTGAACGCATGTTCGAGCTGGTGGATTGTTGCGAGGACTATCCGCTCTTCCTGCCCTGGTGTAGCCAGACCGAGGTCAAGTATCGCGACGCGCAAAAGACGGTGGCGACGCTGCATATCAACTATCACAGCGTCAAGACCGCATTTACGACCGAAAATGACAAGGAACATCCGCATTCGATGAAAATCCTTTTGGTCGATGGTCCTTTTCGCCGTCTGGAGGGTGCCTGGCACTTCAGGACGCTGGCAGAGAATGCCTGCAAGATCGAGTTTCAATTGCACTACGATTTTTCCAGCAAGGTGTTCGATAAGGTGATCGGCCCGGTGTTCAGTCACATCGCCAATACCTTCGTCGACGCCTTCGTCCGTCGCGCCGCTCAGGTTTATGGAGAAGCCAATGGCTGAAACGCTAAAGGTCGAGGTCTGCTATGCCTTGCCGGACAAACAGGCCCTGATTCCGGTGAGCCTGCCGGCAGGGGCGACACTGAAGCAGGCGATCGAAGCGTCGGGTCTGCTCGAGAAACACCCGGAAATCGACATCGGGAAGAACAAGTTCGGCATCTACGCCAAACTGTCCAAGCTCGACACCGTTTTGCGTGACCGCGACCGCGTGGAAATCTATCGGCCGCTCATTGCAGATCCCAAGGAGGTACGAAAGCAGCGTGCGGCGGAAGGCAAGGTCATGAAAAAGGGCGCCGGCGATGCCGACGCCCCGGATGCCTGAGCGTTTATTGAAGATTCAGCAGCTTTATTTGCAGGATTCGGCAATCGTGTTCTGCGTACGCGCGATTTCGTCGCCCCGCTGCGCATCTTCCAGGAAAGTCTCGCCGCCCTTGCCATCCGGCAGGATCATGCGGCGGCCCGATTCCAGCGCTTTCAGGTGAGTGCGGGCGCGTTCGCAGTTTTCCCGGTTTTGCGCTGCCTGGGCGGCTTCCTTCGTTTCCTTGTCGCTCTTTTCCCGTGCTTCCTGCTGGCGCTTCCTGAATTCCATATCCTTTTCCGCAGTCGTCTTCTGGCTGTCCGCAGACTGCGGGGCAGTGGTCGATGGCGGTGTGGGAATCCCGGTGGTCTTGGCATCGCGCGCCGATGCCGGTGGCGGCCTGTCGGAAACGACCAGCCGGCCGCTACTGTCCCGCCACTGATAGGTCTGGGCGTGGCTGGTCAAGACGGTTGCGGTCAACGCGATTCCAAGGGCAAAAACCAGGGTGTTTTTCATGGTCATCCAGAGTTTTGATCGATTTCGGTATAATACGTTTTTGTGACCTTGGATCAAAGGCCATGCGACTACTGCAAAAAGCCCTCACCTTCGACGACGTCCTGCTCGTCCCCGCGCATTCCCAGATTCTGCCCCGCGACGTCAGTCTGGCCACCCGGCTGACACGCAACATTACGCTCAATCTTCCGCTTCTCTCGGCGGCCATGGATACGGTGACCGAAGGCCGGCTCGCCATCGCGCTGGCTCAGGAAGGCGGTATCGGCATCATTCACAAAAACCTGTCGCCCAAGGCCCAGGCGGCCGAGGTTGCCAAGGTCAAGCGTTTCGAATCGGGCATCCTGAAGGATCCGATCACCGTCTCACCCCAGATGACGGTTCGCGACGTCCTCGGGATCACCCGCCAATACCGTATTTCGGGATTGCCGGTGCTTGACAAGGCGGGCAAGGTCGTCGGTATCGTCACCAACCGCGACCTGCGCTTCGAAACCAACCTCGACCAGCCGGTCAAGGCGATCATGACCCCGCGCAAGCGCCTGGTCACGGTAAAGGAGGGCGCCAGTGTCGAGGACGCGAAGGAACTGATCCGCAAGCACCGTCTCGAGCGCGTGCTGGTGATCGACGACGAATGGCATATGCGCGGCCTGATTACGGTCAAGGACATTCTAAAATCCACTGAACATCCGCTCGCCAACAAGGACTCTTCCGGACGCCTGCGTGCCGGCGCCGCGGTCGGCGTCGGTGCCGGCACTGAAGAGCGCGTGGCCATGCTGGCGGAAGCCGGCATCGATGTCATCATCGTCGATACGGCGCACGGGCATTCGCAGGGCGTGCTCGATCGCGTCCGCTGGATCAAGAAAAACTATCCTCAGATCGAAGTGATCGGCGGCAACATCGCGACGGCGGACGCCGCCCGCGCGCTGGTCGACCATGGCGCCGACGCGGTCAAGGTCGGCATCGGCCCTGGTTCGATCTGCACCACCCGCATCGTCGCTGGCGTTGGCATGCCGCAGATCACCGCCGTCCAGAACGTTGCGGAAGCACTCAAGGGGACCGGCGTGCCGATGATCGCCGACGGCGGCATCCGCTACTCGGGCGATATCGCCAAGGCCATCGCGGCCGGCGCCGACACGGTCATGCTTGGCGGCCTGTTCGCCGGCACCGAGGAAGCACCGGGCGAGGTCGAGCTGTTTCAGGGCCGTTCCTACAAGTCATACCGCGGCATGGGCTCGCTGGGCGCCATGCAGGCCGGGTCTTCCGACCGCTATTTCCAGGAAACGACGGCCAATGTCGACAAGTTCGTTCCCGAAGGCATCGAAGGTCGCGTGCCGTACAAGGGTTCGGTACTGGCCGTGATTCACCAGTTGATGGGCGGCCTGCGTTCGTCGATGGGCTACCTCGGCAGCCCGACAATTGCCCACATGCATGACAATGCCTGTTTCGTCGAGATCACCTCGGCGGGCATCCGCGAGTCTCACGTTCACGACGTGCAGATCACCAAGGAAGCGCCCAACTACCATCTCGACTAGGCGGGCACGCATGTCCAAATGGCCGATCTGGCTCAAGGTGCTGCTGGCCGTGATCGGTACCGGCGGTGTCATCGCGTTTGCCCAGCTTCTGCTTTATCTGGACAGGATGGGCGCCAGCAAGTTCGATATCTGACAGGTGCCGGAGATTTCCGGCACCTTTTTCTTTTTCCGCTGAGAATTGCAGACCACCATGTCACACCAGAAAATCCTCATTCTCGATTTCGGCTCCCAGGTCAGCCAGCTGATTGCCCGCCGCGTGCGCGAGCATCAGGTTTATTGCGAGATGCACGCCTTCGACGTATCGGAAGAGTTCATCCGCAGCTTCCAGCCGAACGGCATCATCCTCTCGGGCGGCCCGAATTCGGTCTATGAGGCGCTCGACTGGAGGGCGCCGCAGGTCGTTTTTGAACTGGGCGTTCCCGTGCTCGGTATCTGCTACGGCATGCAAACGATGGCGCAGCAACTGGGCGGCAAGGTGGAAAGCACCGGCAAGCGTGAATTCGGTTTTGCCGAAGTGCGCGCCCGCGGGCACTCGAAATTCTTCAACAACATCCAGGATCGCACCAATGCCGAGGGGCATGGTCTGCTCGAGGTCTGGATGAGCCACGGTGACAGCGTCACCGAGCTGCCACCCGGCTTCAAGGTCATCGGCAGCAGCGAATCCTGCGCGGTGGCGGCAATGGCCGACGAGGAACGCGGTTTCTACGCCGTCCAGTTCCACCCGGAGGTCACCCACACCCTCAAGGGCAAGGAGATGATCGGCCGCTTCGTTCACGACATCTGCGGCTGCGGTCACGACTGGAACATGCCGGATTACGTCAACGAGGCGATCGCCAAGGTGCGCGCCCAGGTTGGCAGCGACGAGGTCATCCTCGGCCTATCCGGCGGCGTCGATTCCTCGGTGGTGGCCGCCTTGCTGCACAAGGCCATCGGCGACCAACTGACTTGCGTTTTCGTCGATAACGGCCTGCTGCGTCTCAACGAGGGCGTGCAGGTCATGGAAACCTTCGCCCGCAATCTTGGCGTCAGGGTCATTCACGTCGACGCGACCGAACAGTTCATGGGCCACCTGAAGGGGATCTCCGACCCGGAGGTCAAGCGCAAGATCATTGGACGCGAGTTCGTCGAGGTCTTTCAGGTGGAAGCCGGCAAGCTGCCTAACGCCAAGTGGCTGGCCCAGGGCACGATCTACCCGGACGTGATCGAATCCGCCGGCGCCAAGACGAGCAAGGCGCACGCCATCAAGAGCCATCACAATGTCGGCGGCCTGCCGGAAACCCTGAATCTCAAGTTGCTCGAGCCACTGCGCGAACTGTTCAAGGACGAGGTCCGTGAATTGGGTGTGGCGCTCGGTCTGCCGCACGAAATGGTCTATCGCCATCCCTTCCCCGGTCCCGGACTCGGGGTGCGCATCCTCGGTGAAGTGAAGAAGGAATTCGCCGACCTGCTGCGCCGCGCGGACGCCATCTTCATTGACGAACTGCGCGCCGCCGACTGGTACGACAAGACCAGCCAGGCGTTCGCCGTCTTCCTGCCGGTCAAGAGCGTTGGCGTCATGGGTGACGGGCGCACCTACGAATACGTGGTGGCGCTGCGCGCCGTGCAGACGCAGGACTTCATGACCGCCCACTGGGCCGAGTTGCCGCACAGCCTGCTCGGCAAGGTGTCGAACCGCATCATCAACGAAGTCCGCGGCATCAACCGGGTCGTGTACGACATTTCCGGCAAACCGCCGGCGACGATCGAGTGGGAATAAGCGAGGAAACCGGCGCCGGTCTCGGCGACGAATTCTTCATGCGCGAGGCCATTTCCCTGGCGCGCGCGGCAGAATGCCTTGGCGAGGTACCGGTCGGCGCCGTCGTGGTCAGGGCCGGACAAATTGTCGGACGGGGCTTCAACAGCCCGATCGGCGAGAGCGATCCGACTGCCCATGCCGAAATTGCCGCGTTGCGCGATGCCGCGCGCAGCCTGGGCAACTATCGCCTGCCAGGTTGCGAGCTGTTCGTCACCCTGGAGCCTTGCGCGATGTGCGCCGGGGCCATCCTCCATGCGCGGATCGCGCGCGTCGTCTATGGTGCGCGTGACCCCAAGACCGGGGTACATGGCAGCATCGTCGATCTCTTCGCCGTCGAGCGCCTGAATCACCATACCACCGTGGTCGGTGGCGTTCTGGCCGAGGAATGCAGCGGTGTGCTTTCCGCTTTCTTCGCCGAGCGGCGGCGAAAGCCTTCATGAAGATACAGGTTTCCGTTGCCCGCCAACTGCTGACGCTGTTCGACGATGCCGGGCAGGTTTTGCGCGAATACCGCGTTTCCACCGGCAAGGCCGGTGTCGGCGAGGTGTTCGGCAGTTTTCAGACACCACGCGGTCGACACCTGATCCGGGCCAAAATCGGGGCGGGCGCTGCCGAGAACACGATTTTCGTACGGCGCCGGCCAACCGGGGAAGCGTGGTCCGCCGCGTTCGGGCAGGAACATCCCGGGCGCGACTGGATCCTTACGCGCATCCTGTGGCTGTCCGGCTGCGAGCCCGGGCGGAACCGCCTTGGCCGCGTCGATACCATGCGCCGCTACATCTATATCCACGGGACACCGGAGCATGTCGAGTTGGGAACACCCGGCTCGCACGGCTGCATCCGCATGCACAATGCCGACATTGTCGAACTCTTCGATCTGGTCCCGGCCTATACGCCGGTCGAAATCACCGAGGATTGAATTGGCGCGCCGTCCGGCCCGAAGCTGCGTTCCTCGAAGCTGATGCTGCCGTCGGCGGATTGCACGACCACTGTCGAAGCGCGGGTTCCATAACCCTCGGCGCGAACGAAGATCGCCGACAGACGCCGCTCCCAGTCGAGCGGAATCCCGGTGTCCGGCAGTTCAGTATCGGGAACGATTTCGTCGTCGGCCAGAATCCCGAATAGCGGCTCACGGTCCGGCAAACGCGTCAGCGCCTGCGCAAATCCCTGACGTGCTGTTAGCAGCTTCGGCCACGGGCTGTCCAGCAGATGGTTCGAAAGGCCATAGACGCCCGGCGCTAGTTCCAGTGGCTTCGCGCCGCGGTTGCTGCAATACCAGAGCGATCTGCCATCGCCGACCAGCAGGTTGAAACCGGAATAATCGCCCATTGCGATCCGGCCAACATGGTCGGCCGCGCTCTGTCGGCCTTCGAGAAAAGCCTGCGTCAGCCTGCCCCTTGAATGAAGCCCTTTGGCTGCACCTGGTTCGCGCACATTGGTAACGGCCGCGAAGCGCCCGCTCCGGGTAATGCCAAGCCAGGTTCCGCCAGCCTCCAGATCACGGCCGGCAATGACCTCGGGCGCATTGACCCAGAAATTCGCGACGGCGGTCGGGCGCGCATGGAATTCGTCACGGTTGGCGACGACGACCAGCGGGAAATCCGGATGAACCCGCCAGCCGACCACGATCAGGCACATTTTTGCCCCTTTTCAGGGGTTGACCGCAACAGCCTCGATTTTCGGACCTTCGCGCGAGCCAAGATGGAGATTGCCGGCAAAGTTCGACTGGACCACGGCCAGCGCCTCGTAGCCGCCGGCGGGCGAGGGTGCGCCGCTGACGATCATGCCGCAGGCCTGATCCGGGTTGTCGGGCGAGTGGAGGTCGGTGCCGGCCTCGAGCGACTGGTCGCTGCGAACGCGGTACAGATGACGCTTGACCTTGCCGAGATACTGGGTGCGGGCAACGATTTCCTGACCCGGATAACATCCCTTGTGGAAACTGATGCCGCCCAGTTTCTCGAAATCGGCCATCTGCGGAACGAACTCTTCCTTCGTTGCCGCAGATACCAGCGGGAAGCCGGCCTGCACGTCGAGCCAGCGCCAGGCAGGCAGTCCGGCCGGATGCGCCTTGAGCGCAAGCTTGCTCCACAGGTCGACAATCGCCTCCTGCTTGACGGCAACGACATAGCGGTTCGCTTCCAGTCCGAGCACGCTGGCCTCGGCGCCGAGGGCGCTGGTCATCGCTGCGCCCGGGCAGGGCAGGCCGGCATCGCCAAGCGCCGCGGCAGCCTGCGGGCCGGCCACCCCGAGCAACAGATGACTCCCGGTCAGGCTTGCCAGCTTGACCTTGGAGCGCAGCACGAACATCTGCAGGCGCTTCAATGAGGCCGCTTCCAGGTCGCCCGAAATGACCAGCCGGAAGGCATCCGCCTCGCGCCAGGCGAGGAAACTGGCCTGCATGCGCCCCTTGGCAGTGCACCAGGCGGAATGCTGGACCTGGTCGGCGCCCAGATGATTGACGTCGCTGGTGAACTGGCTGTGCAGGAAGGCCTTGGCATCGTCGCCCGTGGCTTCGATCAGGCCGAGGTGGGTCAATGGCACCAGCACGGTCTGATTGCGCGCTGCTTGCAGCTCGCCGCTTGCATCGCCGAAATTGAGAACCTCGTCGCCGCCGTCCTTGAAGACGGCTCCGCTGGATTCAAGAAAGCTGCGCCAGTTGGAATTCATGTCGGAAGTGCTCCTTTATGGTTTGCGATATTATAGCGGTCGTTCAATGAAGCCCGTCCCCATGGGCAAGACCCGGGGCCAGCCAGCGAGTTCCCTTGCGTTTAATCCTGAAGCTCTTTCTGCTCGTCAGCGTTGTGCTCGCGACCCTGGTCGGCACCGCTGCCTGGTGGGCCAACACACCGATCCGGATGCGCGAACCGATCGTCGATTTCCGCATCGTTTCGGGCAGCAGCCTGCGCGCCGCGGCCGCCCAGATGCAGGAAGCGGGCATTGCCATCAACCCCGATCTGCTTGCCCTGCTGGCCCGCTGGCGCGGCGTGGCGACCGGCATCAAGGCCGGCAGCTACACGATCAATCAAGGCCTGACGCCCGAGCAACTGCTGGCAAAGCTGGCGCGCGGCGACGTGACGCAGGGCGAACTGGCGCTGGTCGATGGCTGGACATTCCGCCAGTGGCGAACGCGCCTTGATCAACATCCCGACCTCAAGCATGAAACGCGAGGCCTGAGCGAAGCCGAAATCGCGACGCGACTTGGCATCGAAGGCGGCCGCATCGAGGGCTGGCTGTTCCCCGATACCTATCTTTTCGACAAGCAGTCGAGCGATCTTGAATTGCTGGCCCGTGCGCACCGGGTGATGCGCAAGAAACTCGACAGCGCCTGGGCCGAGCGCGACACCGACCTGCCTTACCGTAACCCTTATGAGGCGCTGACCATGGCCTCGATCGTCGAAAAGGAAACGGGGCGCAGCGAGGATCGCCCGCTGATCGCTGCCGTTTTCGTAAACCGGCTACGCAAGGGGATGTTGCTGCAAACCGACCCGACGGTGATCTACGGCCTGGAAGACAGATTCGACGGCAACCTGAAGAAGCGCGATTTGCAGGCCGACACCCCCTACAATACCTACACCCGTACCGGATTGCCGCCGTCGCCGATTGCAATGCCGGGAAGTGCCGCGCTTCTGGCGGCGCTTCATCCGGCTGCCAGTGATGCCCTTTATTTCGTCGCCCGTGGCGATGGCAGCAGCCAGTTTTCCCGTACGCTCGACGAACACAACAAGGCAGTCAGCAAATACCAGAAAGGCAACAAGTGAGAGGAAAATTCATTACTTTCGAAGGTATCGACGGGGCCGGCAAAAGCAGCCATGTCGAGTGGCTGGCGACGTTTCTGCGTGACAAGGGAAAAGTCGTCCACGTCACGCGGGAGCCCGGCGGTACCGAGTTGGGCGAAAAACTCCGGGAATTGCTGCTGCACAAGTCGATGCACCTCGAAACCGAAACGTTGCTGATGTTCGCCGCGCGCCGCGAACATCTGGCGAAAGTGATCGAACCTGCCCTGGCCAACGGCGAGTGGGTGGTCTGCGATCGCTTCAGCGATGCAACCTACGCCTATCAGGGAGGAGGGCGCGGACTCGACCGCGCCAAACTCCAGCAGCTCGAACACTGGGTACACGGACACCTGCAGCCCGATCTGACCCTGTTGTTCGATCTGCCACTGGATGTCGCGCGCGAGCGCATTGTGCTGGCCAGCCGGGTCCTCGACCGCTTCGAGCAGGAACGTGCGGACTTCCATGAGCGGGTTCGCCAGGCCTACCTGGAACGCGCGCATTCTTCACCCGCAAGGATTCGCGTGGTCGATGCCCAGCAAAGCATCGAAACAATTCGTAATCTACTTGAGATAACAGTTTCAAGCACCTGTTTATGAATGTTATTTCGATACACAAAAAAACCTGGAATTACCTTCAATCGCAGCGTGGAAGGCTGCCGCATGCGCTGTTGATCATCGGACAGCGCGGGCTGGGAAAATTTGCACTGGCACAGGCATTCGCCAAGAGCCTGTTGTGCGAAGCGCCGCTGGAAGGCCAGCTTTCCTGCGGCAAGTGCCTCGCCTGCAACTGGTTCGAGCAGGGTAATCATCCGGACTATCGACTCCTGCAGCCGCAGGCGCTGATCGAAGACCCCGAGGCGGAAGAGGGCAAGAAGAAAGCCAGCCAGCAGATCACGATCGACCAGATTCGCGGACTCGACGATTTTTTCAATGTCGGCACGCACCGGGCCGGGCTAAGGATCATCGTGGTCAATCCGGCCGAAGCGATGAACCGCAATACTGCGAATGCACTTCTTAAAACACTTGAAGAGCCAAACCCAGATACATTGTTTTTATTGGTTTCAAATGAGCCATTACGTTTGTTGCCGACGATTCGCAGCCGTTGCCAGACAGTGCCGATGGGTGTGCCGCCGGCAACTGTTTGCGAAGCCGCGCTGGCTGCGGATGGGCTGGCCGATGCTGGCCGATGGCTCGCGCTTGCCGGTGGTTCGCCCGGCGTAGCAATCGAACTGGCAGCCTCGGGCGCGGGTGGCTGGCTTGAACTTCTGGTCCGACGCCTGACCGCGACCGGGGATCTCGAACCGCTGGGTCTGGCAGCGGAACTGGATAAGGTGGTCAGGGAAAGCAAGGGCAGGCTGGCCTTGAAATCGGTGGTCGAAGCCATGCAGAAATGGCTGGTCGATCTGACGCTGGCCGCCAACGGCTTGCCGGCGCGATATTTTCTCCCGCAACAGGCCACAATATCGGGGCTGGCTGATATGATTCCTCCCGACCGCCTCGTGCGAGCTTATCGACTGCTTGTGACGCGTCGTCGCGAGGCCGAGCAACCACTTAATTCCCGCCTGTTCCTGGAGGGATTGTTCATGGACTATCGAAGTCTGTTGAGAACCGTACGAACATGAGTGACGCCAAACCTGTACAAGCCCAACGCCCTAGCGTTCTCTCGCTCAACATCAACTCGAAATCCGCGCTCTACGCCGCGTTCATGCCGCATCTGCGCAATGCCGGAATATTCATACCGACTACGCGCAGCTACAATATCGGTGACGAAGTATTCATGTTGTTGTCGCTGATGGATGATCCCGCCAAGTTGCCGATCGCCGG
>DATIUN010000093.1:0-4783 GCA_035466795.1 Azonexus sp.
GACGAAGGCCGGGTCGTCGAGTTCATCGGCGCAACGACGGGTGGTGTACCAGTCGTCGCGCTGCATGGCGTCCTGCTCGCCGGCGATCACCGAACACGAAATATAGTGGCGCGACGTCGGATAGCCGCCCATGAAGCCAAGGCTGTTGGCCGAGACAAAATGCGCCTGCTGGGTCGACACCGAGGCACCCTCCGAATTGCTGACCAGCGGGCTGGCATCGAACGCCGCCTGTTCGCAGCGCCGGGCGGTTTCGATCGCGTCTTCCACGGTCAACGCCCAGGGATGGTACAAATCGAGGTCGGGACAGCTTTTTGCCATCAGGGCGAAATCGGCGAGGCCCGCGCAGTCGTCTTCCGCCGTGAAACGGGCGATGTCGAGCGCCGCCTCGACCGTTTCGCGCAGCGCCTGCGGCGAAAAGTCCGAGGTACTGGCGTAACCCTTGCGCTGGCCGACGTAGACGGTGATCCCCACCCCCTTGTCGCGGTTGAACTCGATGGTTTCGACCTCGTCGCAACGGACACCGACCGACTGGCCGAAGCCCTCGGACACATCGACCTCGCTGGCCGTCGCGCCCTTGTCGCGGGCATGTTTCAGGACATCCTCGGCAAGTTGCTGCAACGTGGCGAAAGGGTAGGAAAAGCTGGCAACTTCGGGCATGAACAGGACGTCCGGACGGGAAAGCCGCTATCATAGCAGCCCCGTGCCAGCCGCCACCCGACCGCTGGCCGCAATCTGCGCTGCACGGCCAATCGTCCTCAAGGCGCGACCCATCTTTGTTATCATCCGCCTGATGAAACGCACCGGCCCCGGGGCGCACCCCAGGCTTCATGTCAATATTCCGAACGGGTTCAAGAAAAATGTCCAAGTTGAAAACAGGGTCCAAGTTCGTACTGGTTTCGATCCTCGTCGCCGTCGTCACGTTTTTCGCGGTACGCGCCTACGACACCCGGCAGATGCCACCACTGGAACTCTGGCACACGCACGTCCCCACCGAACTTGACGTCAAGGCCATGGATTCCGGCGATTGGGCCGGCTATCTGAAGGCCGAGGACCAGATTTTCCGGACAATCCGCACCGAAGTCACCGACAAGCTCCGCCCGGAAGCAAAAACGCCGCTGAATCGCTATTACGAAGGCAGCCTCATCTACCCCGCGCGCTACGAGCAGGACTGGAACCGTTCGTATGTGCTCGAACCCGCCGGCAGCCCGGTCGGCGCGGTCGTCCTGCTGCACGGCCTGACCGACTCCCCCTACAGCCTGCGGCACATCGCCCGCCGCTACGCCGCGAACGGTTTCGTCGTCGTGGCCATCCGCCTGCCCGGACACGGAACGGTGCCGGCCGGCCTCAGCCATGTCGAGTGGGAAGACTGGATGGCCGCCACCCGTCTTGCAGTCCGCGAAGCCAGGCGGTGGATCGATCCGTCGGCGCCACTGCATCTGGTCGGTTTTTCGAACGGTGGCGCGCTGGCCGTCAAGTATGCCCTCGACGCCCTCGAGAACCCGCAACTGGCGCGCCCCGACCGCCTGATTCTCATTTCGCCGATGATCGGCATTACCCGCTTCGCGCGCCTCGTCGGCGTCGCCGGCTGGCCTGCCGTTCTGCCGTCCTTCGCCAAAACGGCCTGGCTGAGCGTCGTGCCGGAATTCAATCCGTTCAAATACAACTCGTTCCCGGTCAACGGTGGGCGCCAGTCCTACCGTTTGACCCAGGTCCTGCAGGACCAGATCGGCCGCATGGCGAATACCAACGGACTGAATGGGCTGGCGCCGATCCTCACCTTCCAGTCGGTCCTCGATTTCACAGTCAGCACGCGCGCAATCATTTCATCGCTCTATGCCTACCTGCCGGCCAACGGCAGCGAACTCGTCCTGTTCGACGTGAATCGCTCGGTCAAGTTCGGCCAACTGCTGCGTCGTTCGTCCGAAGCCGCGCTGGCGCGCACCTTGCCTGACCTGCCACAGGCCTACCGGATCACGATCGTCGGCAACGACGGTGCCAACCCAACGGCAACCATCGCTCGCACTGTCGGCGCCGGCGAAACGATCGAGCGTGTGAAATATCTGGGGCTACGCTATCCGCTGGAAATCTTCTCCATGTCGCACGTCTCCATTCCATTCCCGCTGGAAGACCCGCTCTACGGCCTGTACCCAGACACCTCGTACGAAGATTTCGGCATTCAGCTCGGCACGCTGGCGCCGCGTGGCGAGCGCGGCGCGCTCGTGGTCAACATGGACTTTCTCTCCCGCGTCGCCTCGAATCCCTTCTTCCCCTTCATTCTTGAACGGATCGAGCACGGCATTCACGACCCGCAGCCGAGGGCAATGCCGGCTCTGCAGGGTACGCTTGCCCCCAAGATGGCGCACCCACCCAGCGCAGCGGAAATCAAGGACTATCTCGCGGACACCGAGAGCGAGATGAAGGAAACACCATAATTCCGGATCGCACCCGACAAAACGAAACGGCCCCGACGTTGCGGGGCCGTTTCATTTGCTGCCATGGCATTTTCGCTTAGAACGAACCGAACATCCCGCCCAGGACAATGACCGCGACCAAGCCGAGCAGCGCGCTGACCACGCAACACATCACGATGTCGATATAGCTTTTGCTGTGCGTCGAACCGCAAACGGCGAGCAGGGTAATGACCGCGCCGTTGTGCGGCAGGCTGTCCAGGGTGCCGGCACCGATCACCGCGATGCGATGCAGGAGCGCCGGGTCGATGCCCTGCTGCTCGGCGATCGCCAGATAGACCGGGCCCAGCGCCTCGAGGGCGATGGTCATGCCACCGGAGGCCGAACCAGTCAGCGCGGCGAGCACGTTGGTCGAGACGGCCAGCGAAACCAGCGGGCCGCCGTCGATCGACAATACCCAGTCGGCTACCGCCGCAAAGGCCGGCAGCGCCGCGACGACCGCGCCGAACCCGACCAGGCTGGCGACGCTGATGATGGGCAGCACCGAGGCATTGGCACCGGCATCGACCGAGGCGCGCAGTTCCGTCAGGCGATTCCGGTTGAGGACAACCAGCACCAGGATGGCGACGATCAGCGCGACGATGACCGACCAGATGCCGCTGACCGATGCGACCGCGATGCCGCCCCACTGCGGCTCGGCAAGGAAGCCGGTATCGAGGCGCGGGATCACCAGCATCGACATGGTCAGATTGACAAGGACAACGATGATCAACGGCAGTGCCGCGACCAGCACACTGGGTTCTTCCTGGCTATGGTGACCGCGCTTGATCTCGGCCGGGTCGAAGGCACTGGAACTCGTCGCCCGCTCGCGAACGACCGGGTTCTCTGCCGCCGACTCGACCATGCTGTCGCCTCCGCCATAGCCCTCGCCGGCCAGCCGCGCCTTGCGTTCGGCGCGCATCAGCCACCACATGCCGAATCCGAACATGATGCCCGACGCGATGAGGCCCAGCCCCGGCGCGGCGAACGGCGTCGTTCCGAAGAAGGGCATCGGAATGGCGTTCTGGACGGCAGGTGTGCCTGGCATTGCCGACATCGTGAAGGTCATGGTGCCCAGCGCGACGGCGCCGGGCGTCAAACGATTCGGAATGTTGGCCGTCCGGAACAGCCCCTGCGCCATCGGCACGATCACGAACAGCGCGACGAAAAGACTGACGCCGCCGTAGGTGACGATGGCACCCGCCAGCACGACCGCCAGAATGGCCCGTTCGGCGCCCAACTTCTCGGTCATGAAGCGGGCGATCGTGTTCACCGAACCGCTGTCGTCCATCAGCTTGCCGAAGATGGCCCCCAGCAGGAACAGCGGGAAGAACTGCGCCACGAATCCGCCCGCCGCCCCCATGAAAGTCTGCGTCCAATGCGCCAGCAGCGGATCGCCGGCAAACAGCGCCGCGACCATGGCCGCCAGCGGCGCCAGCACCAGCACGCTCCAGCTCCGGAACGAAAGCCCGACGAGCACGGTCAGGCCGAGGAGGATACCGAGCAGTCCCACGGTGTCATACCTCCGTCAGAAGGTGATCGATATTCAGCGTCGACCGCACCCCGATATCGGCACCATAGGTCTCCAGGAACATCTCGGCGGCACGCCGTCCCTCGTCCCGCAGCATCTGGAAGAACGCCCATTCCGCAAGCATCTTGGACGAATAGCCCAATTGCAGCATGATCTCTTCGCCCGCCACCCGGTGAATGCGCATCTTCGCCCAGACTGCGCCTTCGCCGGTGCCGGGGTCGGCAACCTTGCGCAACAGGGCGGCCATGCGCAATTCCTTGATCAGCGGCGAGTTGAACGAAATCTCGTTCAGGCGGTTCTGGATTTCCATCGCCGTGCGCGGCGTGCCCGGCCGTTCGATAGGGTTGATCGAGATCAGGATCGTGTCGTTTGATTCGCATTCGCGGATCAGCGGCGTGATCGTCGGGTTGCCGGTGAAACCGCCGTCCCAATAAGGCTCGCCGTCGATCTCCACGGCCTGGAACATGGTCGGCAGGCAGGCCGAGGCCATCAGCACTTCAGGCGTCATTTCGGCATTGCGGAAGACGCGGCCGCGACCGGTATGCACATTGGTGGCGGTCACGAAGAGTTTGGGCCCGGCCTTGGCGAGGCCGGCAAAATCGACGGTCTCCTCCAGAATCTTGGCCAGCGGATTGGCACCGCCGCCGGGGATGCTGTAGGGCGAATACAGACGCGCCGCAAAATCGGCGGCGACGAAGGCCGGCGAGAAATCGAGCGTCCATTTGCCGGTCAGTATTTCGAGCGGGCCACGCCGGAAGGGGCTCAGCAAGGCCGCATCGGCCACCCGCTTCCAGAAAGTCTCGAG
>DATIUN010000094.1:0-6201 GCA_035466795.1 Azonexus sp.
CGGTTTCTTGAAGCGCGCTTCGTCGATGCCGGCAAAAAAGAAAAGACTGTCCGGGGTCGGCTTCTCGCCGGCAGTCTTGAAGGCGAGGATACCAGCCGCCTGAGCCAGCGCTTCCATGATCAGCACGCCGGGCATCACCGGATAGTTTGGGAAATGCCCGACAAAATGCGGTTCGTTGATGCTGACGTTCTTGTAGGCATGGATCGACTTGCCAGGTTCGATCGCGACGACACGGTCAACCAGCAGGAAGGGATAACGCTGCGGGAGGTGCTCAAGAACTTCCATGATATCCATTTAATCAATCCTCTATTTGTATTTGTTTAAGTTTTTTCTCAAGTTCAGAAATACGCTCCGCGAGACGCGAGAGACGACGGATATGCGACGCGTTATGCAACCATTCGTCGTGTGTATCGATCGGGAAGACGCTGGTATAACGCCCCGCCTTGGTAATGCTTTTCATGACCAGCGAGCCGCCGGAAAGCGTCGTCCCCGGCGCCAGGGTCACATGGCCGGAAACCATGCCGCCGCCACCGACGATACATTGCTCGCCGAGCGTCACGCTGCCGGCAAGGCCGGCGCAGCCGGCCAATACGCTGTTGGCCCCGACGCTGCAATTGTGGGCGATCTGCACGAGGTTATCGATCTTGCAGCCGTCACCGATCACGGTATCGTCCAGCGCGCCGCGGTCGACCGTCGTATTGGCGCCAATTTCGACATCGTCGCCAATGGTGACGCCACCGATCTGCGGAATTTTGATCCAGTTCTTGCCTTCCGGTGCAAAACCGAAGCCGTCGGCGCCGATCACCGCACCCGAATGCAGGATGGCGCGCTGACCGACCCGGCAGCCGTGATAGATCGTCACCCGCGGATAAAGCACACTGCCCGCGCCGATACTCACATCGTCCCCGATATTGCAGCCGGCATGAATGACGACGCCTTCGCCAACACTGACCCGCTGCCCGATGCTGACCAGCGGGCCGACGGCGGCGCTGGCCGGCAGCGGCGACGCGATGACCGCCGACGGGTGCACACCACTGAAGCCGGCGCTGAGCGGATTGAGCAATGCAGCAACGCGGGCGTAATAAGCGTACGGATTAGCCGTGACGATCCGCGGTCCGGAGAACGCATCGGCGGCATCCGGCGCCAGAATGACGGCGGCGGCTTGCGTGGATTGGAGTTGCGACTTGTATTTGCGGTTGGCAAGAAAGGCGATATCCCCGGCGCCAGCCGAGACCAGCGTCGCAATACGCCGGATGAGTGTTTGCCCATCGCCAAGCACATCGCCGCCCAGGCGGGCGGCGATTTCGGAGAGCGTGAACTGTACCCCCCCCGGTTGCGCCATTACTTGCCTTCGGCGAGCGCCTTGATCACGCGATCGGTAATGTCGAGTTTGGGGCTGACCCAGACCACGTCTTGCAGGATGAGGTCGAACTTGTCGGTCTCGGCGATCTGCTTGATCGCCTTGTTGGCCTTTTCGATCACTGCGGCGTTTTCCTCGTTCTGACGCAGGTTCAGGTCTTCCCGGAACTCACGTTGCCGGCGCTGGAACTCGCGGGAGAGTTCGGCAAACTCCTTTTCCTTGGCGCGCCGTTCGGTTTCCGCCATCGTCACCGAGTTTTTCTCGAGATTCGCCTGCAAGGTCTGAATCTGTTTGGCCATGGCCTGCAGGTCCTGCTCGCGCTTGACGAACTCGCCTTCGAGCTTCTTGCCGGCCTTCTGGGCCGCCGGGGCGTCACGGAAGATGCGTTGCGTATTGACGTAGCCAACCTTCAGTTCGGCCGCTGCCTCACCGGCGACGAACAACAGGGCAGACATCAACGATGCCAGAACAAGGGGCTTAGCTTTCAACATGTCACTCCTGAATTAAAAGTTTGTACCGAGCTGAAACTGGAAGTATTCGGTCTTGTCGTTATCCTGCTTGTTGATCGGATAGGCGTAGCTGAACTTGAGCGGACCGACCGGCGAAATCCACGCGAAGGACAAGCCGGTAGAATAACGCAAACTGTCATCGACGCCCGGCACACCCGCCGACGTTCCGCCACTGGCCCAGACCTGGCCAACGTCGACGAACCAGCCGAGACGGATATTCTTCTCCATGCCCGGAACGCCCCACAGCAATTCTGCCTGCCCGATGAAGCGCTCGTTGCCGCCGAGGGCGTTGCCATAGATGTCCTGCGGCCCCAGGCTGCCCGCCTTGAACCCACGGACCGTATTGACGCCGCCGGCATAGAAGTTCTTGTAGAACGGCAGGGCCACGGTATCGCCATAACTGTTGGCATAGCCGACTTCGCCGTTCAGCATCAGGGTAAACGCCCTGGACATGGCAAAGTAGCGCTGCAACTGGTACGAAGCCCTGTAGAAGGTCAAGTCGCCGCCGGGAACTGCCACTTCCAGACTGGCCTTCTGGTACCAGCCGGTGGTCGGGAACAGAAAACTGTCCTTGCCATCACTCACCCAGTTTGCGGTGACGGGGATGGTCATATTGGTGGTGGTGGGCTCCGATGAAAGCGGGTCACCGCCGTTTTGCTCGACAAACTGGATCGTCTGTGGGGAAGAACTGCCCCTGAAAGCGGTGATTTTTGTCTCGTCGACGCCAAGACCGAAACTCAACGACTGCTTCTCACCAATCGGGAAACCGAAACGGGCCACGGCGCCGTTCGATGATGACTTGTACGGAGTAACTGAAGTTGTCGACACGGTCGTGTCCACATTGCGATGGTAGAGGTCAAAACCCTGGCTGATCCCGTCCACCGTAAAATACGGATTGGTGTAGGAGAACGAATAGAGCTGGTTGATCTTGCCCGAATTGACGGCGATCGCGACGTTGTTGCCGCTGCCCAGGAAGTTGTTCTGGGCGATCGAACCGGACAGCACGATACCTTCGGTACTCGACAGGCCGACCCCGAGCATCAGGTTGCCGGTCGGCTTCTCGACGACGGTGAGATTGACATCCAGTTGATCGCTGGTCCCCTGAACCGCGGGTGTTTCGAGCGTCACCTCGGAGAAGTAGCCGAGGCGATCCAGGCGCGTCTTTGATGCGGTGACGCGCTCGGCATCGTACCAGCCGCCCTCCATCTGACGCAGTTCGCGACGGATGACCTCATCGCGCGTCCGCGTATTGCCGGCGACGTTGATACGCCTGACATAGACCCGCTTGCCGGGATCGACGAAAATGGTGAAGGCGACTTGGCGTTTTTCCTTGTCGATTTCCGGTGCCGCATTGACGTTGGCGAAGGCATAACCTTCCTTGCCGAGCCGTTCGCTGATGGCCTTGTTCGATTCGTTGAGCTTTTCGCGCGAAAAAACATCGCCCGGCTTGACGACAACCAGCTTGTTCAACTCTTCCTCGCTGATCGTGAAATCGCCAGCCAACTTGACTGACGACACCTGGTAGCGCGCGCCTTCATTGATGTTGATCGTGATGAAGACATCCTGCTTGTCCGGCGAAATCGAAACCTGCGTCGAATCGACGGCAAACTCCAGATAACCGCGGTTCATGTAGAAGGACTTGAGCTTCTCGAGATCGGCGGAGAGTTTCTGCTTCGAATACTGGTCGTTCTTGGTGTACCAGGTGATCCAGCCCGGCGTCGTCAACTGGAACTGGCTGAGCAGATCCTTTTCCGAGAAATCCTTGGCACCGACGATGTTGATCTGCCTGATCTTGGCGAACGCACCCTCTTCGATGTTGAAGTTGATGCCGACCCGGTTGCGTTCGAGCGGCGTTACCGTCGTCGTGATCTCGACACCGTATTTGCCGCGGGTCAGATACTGGCGCTTGAGTTCCTGTTCGGCCTTGTCGAGCAGCGCGCGGTCGAAGATGCGGCCGTCGGCGATGCCGATCTCCTTGAGCGCCTTGACGATCACGTCCTTCTCGAATTCCTTCATCCCGACGAAATCGATCTGCGCGATGGCCGGACGCTCCTGCACCACGACCACCATGACCCCGCCGTCGACCTCGATCCGCACATCCTTGAAGAAACCGGTGGCAAAGAGCGCCTTGATCGATGCGGCCGCCTTTTCGTCGGTCAGCGTCTCGCCGACCTTGACCGGGAGATAGCCGAAAATCGTTCCCGCCTCGGTGCGCTGAATGCCCTCGACGCGGATGTCCTTGACGGTAAAGGGTTCGAATGCCAGCGCGGGGAGCGCAAAGAGTCCGGCAACCAGGACGGAGAGAAGGGATTTCTTCATTTTTCAGCCGGAAAACAGGCGGTTCATGTCATTAAAAAAGGCGAAAGCCATCAGAACGAAAAGAATGGAAAGCCCCACCTGCTGGGAAATCTCCATGGCCCGCTCGGAGAGGGGCCGACGCCTGACGACTTCGATCATATGATACATCAAATGCCCCCCGTCCAGAACCGGGATCGGCAGCAGATTCAGCACGCCGAGGCTGATGCTGACCAGGGCCATGAACTTCAGGTAGTAGTCGATGCCTAGCCGTGCCGACTGTCCGGCATAGTCGGCAATCGTCACCGGTCCCGACAGGTTGCGCCAGGAAACCTCACCGGTCAGCATCTTGCCGAGCATGACCAGGCTGAACACCGATTTGTCCCAGGTTTCCGCAACCGCCTTGGCCCCTGCCGCGAAAAAGCCGTAGCGCACGAAAGTGCGGACTTCGCGGCCGGTATCGCGACTTTCGGCAACCGCAACCCCGATCCGGCCGATCTGTTTTCCGCGCTCGGAAACCGCCTCCGGAATGACGTTGACCGCAACAATCCGGCCGCCACGCAGCAATTCGACCTGCAAGGAACGCCCCGCGGCTTCGCGGACCAGCAACACGAATTCATGCCAGGTATGGACCGCCGTCCCGTCGATCGAGACAATTTCGTCGCCTTGACGGATTCCGGAAAGCTCTCCGGGACTTCCCGCCATCACCTTGCCGACCACCGGCGGTATATCGGGACGGAAAAAGCGGATCCCCAGACGCTCCAGGGCATCGCCTTCCCAGCCCTGTTCCCCGGCCGCCGCGAGAGGCAGACGGCGAAGCGCGATCTCGCGCTGTTCGTTGATGACTTCGAGTTCGGTGCTTTCCTGCGTGGCCGCCTTGTGCAACAGCATCCAACGCAGGTCGTTCCAGGTGACAACCGGCTCGCCATCGACCGTCCTGACCTGCTCGCCATTGACGACGCCGGCAATGGCGGCCGGCGAGGCAGCAGGCGGGGTGCCGAGAATCGGCCGCAACTCCTCGCTGCCAAGCATGAACACTGCCCAGTACAGGACGATCGCCAGAACGAAATTGGCCGCCGGTCCGGCCGCGACAATCAGGCTGCGCTTGCCCACCGACTGCCGGTTGAAGGCCCGTTCCACTTCCTCCGGCGCGACTTCGCCTTCGCGTTCGTCGAGCATCTTGACGTAACCGCCCAGCGGGAAAATGCCGACCGCCCATTCGGTCCCGTCGCGGCCGAGGCGACGCTGCCACAGCGTACGGCCGAAGCCGACCGAAAAACGAAGCACCCGGACCCCGCAATAACGGGCCGCCAGGTAGTGCCCGAACTCATGGACGACGATGAGTACACCGAGAACGACGATAAAGGCGCCGAGATAGAACGGGAGTTCGCTCACGCGGAGACGGTTTCGCTGATCAGGGAGGTGGCAATGCGACGCGCCTCGGCATCCGCCGTCAGCACATCGGCAAGACTGCCCTCGGGGCCCGCCGGAAGCGCGGCCAGCGTGGCTTCGATCAGGCGCGGGATACCGAGGAAGGACAGGTGCCGGTCGAGGAAGGCGGCGACCGCGACTTCGTTGGCCGCGTTGAGAATGGCCGGGGCCGTCCCGCCTGCACGAAGCGCCGCATAGGCCAGTTGCAGACAGGGAAAGCGTTCGAAATCGGGTGCCTCGAAGTCGAGACGGGCAATCTGGAACAGGTCGAGCGAAGGCACCCCGGCGTCGATGCGCTCCGGATAGGCCAGCGCATAGGCGATCGGCGTCCGCATGTCGGGGTTGCCCAACTGGGCGAGGACCGAACCGTCCGTATATTCCACCAGCGAATGGATGACGCTCTGCGGGTGAACCACCACCTGTATCTGTTCCGGCGTGCAGGCAAACAGCCAGTGCGCCTCGATTACCTCGAGGCCCTTGTTCATCATCGAGGCCGAATCGACCGAAATCTTGGGGCCCATGACCCAGTTCGGGTGGGCGCAGGCGGCCTCCGGCGTCACATCGGCCAGCGCTGAACGGGGCGTGGTGCGAAACGGGCCACCGGAG
>DATIUN010000095.1:0-5169 GCA_035466795.1 Azonexus sp.
GTCCGACGAATCGCCGCTGCTCACCGGCGCGTGGTCGCTCTCGGCCCAGCGTCCGGTCTCGAAAGCGGCGCGGCGCATGAAGGTGAAGAAGGGAAAGATTATGAGAAAGAGCATCACCATCACGAAATTCGACCAGCCGGCGCCGCCGCTGTAAACCTCGATCACGTCGCGCACCGGCACCGGCTTTTCCGGGGCGATGTCGGGGTCGACCGTGACATAGTAGGTGCCGGGCGGGATGTCGAGGAACACCACTTCGTCGTTGCGGCTGCCTTCCGACCAGCTTTCGCCGCCATCGCTGCCATGGTAGTAGGCGAGTTCGCGGGTCACCGGCCAGGCCTGGCCGCTGGCCTTGTTGACCAGCATCAGGTCGAGGCCGATCCAGTTGTTGTCGAGCGAGGTGCTGTTGCGCACGGTGATCTTGCGCGGCTTGCCGCGCACCTCGAATTCGCGGGTGACCACCGTGTCCTCGGCCATTTGCGGCGACAAGACGAGTTCCTGGCGCAGAAGCGTGCGGCCGCCGGCGATGAAGGCGAAAAACAGCTGCAGCACGATGGCGGCAAGGGCCAGCTTCCAGAATAGCTTGAACACGCGGCGATTGGCTTCTTCCCACGGGTTGGGTTGGTTGGCGAAGACGCCCACCGGGGCGATCATGCGGCCCGTCAGCTTGAAGGCCTCGGCGATCACTTCCGGGGCGACATAGGTGCCGAGCGACCAGTTGAGATCGTTGCTCGTCGATTCGCGCGACAGCAGCAGCGGCGGCGCCACGTAATCGAGCACGCGGCTGGTCTCGCCACGGCGCACCCGCCAGGTGAATTCGCCGGCGACCTGAATCACCTCGGCGACCGGCGTCGTTGAAAAATGGCGGAAAGACTGGCCGCCATAATTCACGTTGTCGAGTTCGACGATGCCGCTGGTCGTCGGCGGGTTGGACAACACGTCAACGACGTTCCAGTGGCCGTTGTATTCGGTCAGCCAGCGGTAGGTGCCGTTTTCGCCAGCGAGCAGGTATTCGCGCCAGTCGTAGGCGATGCCATCGCTCTTGCTCTGCCTGACGAGAAAGCCGATGACCTCGACCGGCTTGCCTTCCAGCGTGCCCTTGCTGCCGAGGGGCAGACGCGGCGTGTATTTCTCGTCGCGCATGCCGAGCGCCTGCGACAGCAACTTGTAGTTGCGGTCGGCGGTATCGACCACCGCCCCACAAGTCACGCAACCGACCGCCAGAATATCCTTCGAGCGCGCCTGCATCGGCGCGCCGCAACTCGGGCAGCGGAAGACCTGCGCCTCGACGGTCGCAGTCGGGATCGCCATCCCTTCGCGCAGGTTGTTCATCTTCAGTGAGGCGAAGACGACCGGCTCGCCGACGAAGAGCAGCGGCGGCGTTTCGGAATAATCGAGGGTCGCGAAATTCGCTCCGTTTCTGAGGTCGACCGCAGCAACCGGGTAGCCGGCGCCGACCTTGAACGGCAGTTCGCCCTGGCCGGCGACGCACTCGGCGTTTTCGATATTGCTGACCGTCCACGGCTGGCTGGCCAGCACGAAACGCTGGCCGATTTTCAGTTCCGCGAATTGCGGCAGCGCTTCCAGGACATGGCGGGCGAAGGTGAGCACATACTCACCGCCGGCTTCTGACAGCCAGCCGGTGCGCATGTCGTCGAACAACAGGTACCACTCGTTCCAGTAGCCCTGGCTATACTTGATCTGGATGCGCCCGATCAGCGCGAAATGCACACCCTTGTAGCTGCCTTCCGCCCCCAGCTGCAACGGCGAGCGGTCCTCGACCAGCGCCGCCATCTTGCCGATGTCTTCCAGCGCCTGATCGTGGCGGACCAGCGTGCTCTGGCAATATTCGCAGACGGCGAAGATCGACCCCGCCGACTTGAAGACGACGGGCGCGCCGCAGGAAGGACAGGAGGCGGAGAGGGCCACTCGGTTGCGGTCAACTCAGCTTTTTGAGCAATTCCGCTTTCTTGGTGTCGAACTCGGCCTGGCTGAGGATGCCCTTTTCGACCAGACCGTGCAGTTTTTCCAGCGTTGCCATGACATCGTCGGCAGACACCGTGGGCGCCGCTGTCGCCGCTGCGCCGGCAGCCGGCGTCATGGCCGAGGCCATCGCCTGCCCCATGACCTGCCCGAAACCGACGCCGGCGCCAAGGCCGACGCCCATGCCGGCCATGCCGCCCTCGTTTTTTGCCGCCTCGGGAATGGCATTGGCGACCTGATACTGCGTGAAGCGCCCCATGTCGCCGATCATGTTCATGCCGATCTTCTGGTCGAGCACCTTCTGCAGTTCTTCCGGCAGCGAAACGTTCTGCACCACCAGCGAATCGAGCGTCAGGCCGAAATCGGCAAAGGTCGGCTTCATCTTGAACATCATCGCCTGGCCGAACTCGTCCTGGTTCCCCGCCATGTCGACGAAGGAAACCCCGGATTCGCCGAACAGGTCGGTCATGCCGGCAACCAGACTGTTGCGCAACTGGCCTTCGAGATCCTCCCGCGTGTAGGTGTCGCGGGTACCGGAAATCTTCTGGTGGAAGGTCTTGGCGTCGCTCAGGTGGTACGAGTAGATGCCGAAAGCGCGCATGCGGACGATGCCGAATTCCTTGTCGCGGATGGTGATCGGGTTCGGCGTGCCCCACTTCTGGTCGAGCTGCGTGCGCGTCGAGAAGAAGTAGAGATCAGACTTGAACGGGGATTCGAACAGCTTGTCCCAGTTCTTCAGGTAGGTCAGCACCGGCAGCGTCTGTGTCGTCAGCTTGTACATGCCGGGCGCGAAAACATCGGCCACCGTGCCTTCGTTGACGAACAGCGCCAGCTGCGATTCGCGCACGGTCAGGCTGGCACCGTTCTGGATTTCCATTTCCGCCATCGGGAAACGCCAGGCCAGCGTGCCGTCACCGGACTCGGTCCATTGCAGGATGTCGATGAATTGTTTCTTGATGAAGTCCATCAGGGCCATGATTGCCTCCTTAGAAAATCAGACGATGCAGCCGGCGTTGAGGATGCCGACGCCGATTGCCAGTGATGCGAGGAAAATTCCCGCGGCCAGCTTGCCTTGGGGAATGCTTTCGTTGAGCCGCGGCATGGCGAGCCGGGCCGCGATGAAGGTGAGCAGTTGCACGAGTGAGGCGACGACACCCCAGGCGAGCATCGCGTACAGGTTGTGGCTGATCGCCACCGCGACAGCGATCGGCAGGGCGAAGCCGATTACCGCGCCGCCCAGGCTGATCGCGGCAGCCGTGTTGCCTTCGCGGATCAGGGTCAGCTCGTTGTATGGCGTCACCCGGATGTAGATGGCGAGGAAGGCCAGCAGCAGGACAACGGCCGTCGCGAAGAAGCTGGCGAAGGCCACCAGATTATTGATCACCGGATCGAACATGGAACCTCCCGGAAACTGTCGAATTGGCGGCCATTGTCGCCGCTAAACCGGCAATCTTCAACCGCTGTTTTTGCCGGCGGCATACCCGGCCGGTTCGCCGGTGGCAAGACGCAGCAAGCCCTCGAGCACCAGATTGGCAAACAGTGTGTGCGGTACGCCGAGATGCTCGCCGATGGTTGCGGCAGCACCGCCCGAAAGCAGGCAGTGCGCCTCGGCCCCGAGCCGGGAGCAGGCGCGTTCGATGGCGCCGATCTGCGCCTCGATGCAGCCGCTGGTGATGGCATCGTCGGTAGTGCGCGGATGAACGGCATACTTGCCGGCAGCCAGCGGCAGCGCCGCCGTGTCGCGCGCCAGCGAGCGGCGCATCAGGTCGAAGCCGGGCAGGATCAGACCGCCGAGAAAACTGCCGTCGCCGGCCAGCGTATCGACGGTCGTCGCCGTGCCAGCCATGACGACGACACACGGGGCGGCAGTCAGCGCCCGGGCGCCGATCAGCGCACACCAGCGGTCGACACCGAGGCGGGCCGGGTTTTCATAGAGGTTGGTGACACCGCCGGCCGCCGCCGTCGCCGCGACTTCGCGCATCACCGGCAGCCACGGCGCCAGCGCCTGGCGAATCGCCGCCCGCGCCGCTTCGCCGGCGACGTTGGCCAGCATCACGCAATCCGGCATCGGCAGGCGTTGCGGCAAAGTGGCCATTTTTGCACTTTCGGCATGGTCGACCGCAGCCGTCTCCAGCCAGCCGCCATCGCCGTGCAAACCCCACTTGATGCGGCTGTTGCCGCTGTCGATGCAGAGGATCATGCGCGTCGCACCCCAAGGGTGCTTCCTGCGCCGCGCAGCAAGTCGCCTCGCGGGACGGGGCGCAGGCTGACGTCGCCGGAAAGGATGCGTTGAACGCCGGTGCCGGTTTCCAGCAGCAGCGCACCATCATCATCGGCGCCGCGGCAGATGCCATCGATTGGCGCTGCGTCGTCACCGAGAAGCTGTACCGCCAGCCCCTGCCAGGCGTGGCGCTGCTGCCATTCCATTTTGGTCCCGGAAAAGCCGTCGACCGCGAACGCCTCGAGAACTTCGGCCAGCGCCTGAAGAATCGCCGCCAGCACGGCATGCCGCTCGGGCATCTGGCTCATAGCCTGCGCGAGGCCGGCCGCCGGTTGCGGCAAATCCCCGGCGGGCGGCAGCAGATTCAGGCCGATGCCGATGATCGCCTGGGTACCCCGGCGATCACTCGCCAGTTCGACAAGAATCCCGGCCAGCTTGGCGAAACTCCCGGCGCGCTCCAGCAACACATCGTTCGGCCACTTGAGCCGGATGCCCTGGGCGCCGAGCCGCTCGAGACTCTTGGCGAGCGCCACGCCGACGGCCAGCGAAAGGCCGGCGAGTTGCCCCGGCGGCCCGTAGAAGCGCCACAGCAGCGAAAACGTCAGGCTCGCGTCGGGGGCCGACAGCCAAGGCCGGCCGCGGCGTCCGCGTCCGGCGCTCTGGCGATCGGCGACGATCACCGTCCCGACCGGCGCGCCGTGATCGGCGCGGCGCAGCAACTCACTGCTGGTCGAGTCGCATTCGTCCACCGCCTCGACATTGAAGCGCCCGGCGTGGTGGCCGAGGCCGGACTGCAGGCGGGCGGGGTCGATCAGGGGCATGGGCGGATTCTACTCCGCCGCCGACTCCTTGCCGCCGTCGATGCCGAGTTCGGCGATCTTGCGCGTGATCGTGTTGCGCCCGATGCCGAGCGCCAGCGCCGCCTCGATCCGCCGGCCACCGGTGCGCGCCAGGGCGCGCGCGATCAG
>DATIUN010000096.1:0-2575 GCA_035466795.1 Azonexus sp.
AATGGTGCGACCTGGCCCGCGCGCTGGCCGAAGCGCGGCGAGTGCTGGCGGATGGCGGTACGCTCGCCCTCGCCAGTCTCGGCCCCGCCACTTTCCATGAACTGCGCACAGCATTCGCCGGCATCGACGCGCATCGCCATACGCTCGCCTTCCAAACGCCCGACGAGATCCGCCAACTGGCATCGCAAGCCGGCTTTGTCGCGGTCGACGTCGAAAGACACAGGGAAATCGCCCACTACGCCGACTTCCGGAGCCTGTTGCGCGCAGTCAAGGCGATCGGCGCCAACCAACTCGGCGACGGCCGCCGCAGCAGCCTGTTGAGCCGTAATGCCTTCCAGCGCGCGGAACAGGCCGCCGAAGCCTTGCGTACTGCGGATGGCCTGCCGCTGACCTACGATGTCATAACCCTGAACGCCCGCAAATGAGCCAAGCCTTCTTCCTGACCGGCACCGATACCGAAATCGGCAAGACCTTCATCACCTGCGCCCTGCTTCACCGCGCCCGCCAGTCCGGCCTGAAGGCTGTCGGGATCAAGCCGGTGGCTGCCGGCACCGACGGCGCCGGTCGCAACGAGGATGTCGAAAACATCCGTGCCGCCAGCAACCTCGCCCTTCCCCGGGAAGTCGTCAATCCCTTTTGCTTCAGCGCCGCCATCGCCCCGCATCTCGCTGCCGCCGAGCAAGGCGTCACCATCGACTTCGCCCCGATTCAGGCCGCCTGCGCCAGCGCTCTGCGGCAGACCGATCTGCTCATCGTCGAAGGCGTCGGCGGATTTCGCGTGCCGCTCGGTGTCGACCGGGACAGCGCCGACCTCGCAGTGACACTCGCCATGCCGGTCATCCTGGTCGTCGGCCTGCGCCTCGGCTGCATCAATCACGCCCTGCTCACCGCCGAGGCCATCGCCGCCCGCGGATTGCGGCTGGCCGGCTGGGTCGCCAACCGGATCGACCCCGACATGCCCCGCGCCGAAGACAACATCGCCGCGCTGCGCGAACTGCTCGGAGCTCCGCTGCTCGGCGCCGTTCCGCGCATTGCCGGCAGCGATCCAGCCGTCGCCGCATCGTTTCTCGAACTGCCGTCCGGCCTCTGACGACCCCTGCCCGCAAAATCAGCAACGGTTATAATTCTGCGCCATGAAACTGCTATTCGACCTTTTCCCCGTCATCCTGTTTTTCGTGACCTTCAAGTATTACGGCAGCAATCCGGAAGGCGCTGCCGATCTGCTTGGTAGTCTGCTCGGCAGCGCCGTACTCGACGTCAAGCAGGCGCCGATCCTGCTTGCCACTGTCGTCGTCATCGTCGCCACCATGGCGCAGATCGCCTGGGTGCATTTCCGCCACGGCAAGGTCGACAAAATGCTGTGGATCAGCCTCGTTCTGGTGACGGTGTTCGGTGGCATGACCCTGATCTTTCAGGACGAAACTTTCATCAAGTGGAAGCCGACCATCCTCTACTGGGTGTTCGCCGGCACCATGGCCTTCTCGGCGCTGGTGCTCAAGAAGAATCCGATCAAGGCGATGCTCGGCGAGCAGATGACGCTGCCCGAACCGGTGTGGGACAAGGTGAATCTGTCGTGGATCGCCTTCTTCCTGTTCATGGGCGCGCTGAACCTGATCGTCGCCTTCAACTTTTCGACCGACATCTGGGTCGATTTCAAACTCTTCGGCGGCATGGGCCTGCTGCTCCTGTTCGTGCTCGGACAGGGCCTCATGTTGTCGAAATACGTCGAGGACAAACAATAAATGCTTTACGTCATCATCGGTGAAGATCGCCCCGGCACGCTGGATCAGCGCCTGGCCGCCCGTCCCGCCCACGTCGAGCGCCTGCAATCCCTGCAGGCTGCTGGCCGCCTGAGCCTCGCCGGCCCCTGCCCGGCGATCGACTCGCCCGACCCCGGGCCGGCCGGCTTTTCGGGCAGCGTCATCGTCGCCGAATTCGACTCGCTGGCCGCCGCCCAGGCCTGGGCTGACGCCGACCCCTACATCGCAGCCGGCGTTTACGGCAAGGTCACCGTCAAGCCGTTCAAGAAGGTACTGCCCGCATGAGCAGCGACACCGTCGAATTGCTGCGCCAGCGGCTGGCCACGCTGGAGCCGCTGTCCATCGCCATCGAGGACGAGTCGCATCGCCATGCCGGCCATGCCGGCGCGAAAGATGGCGGACATTACAAAATCACCATAGTCGCCGCCGCGTTCGCCGGCCATAATACGGTCAAGCGTCACCGCCTCATCTATGACGCTGCTGGTGATCTGATGCGCGGACGTATCCATGCGCTCAGCATCCGCGCTTTTTCACCCGACGAAGTATAATCATCGGGTTTTTATCCCCACACCCAAGGAAAACCGAATGATCAAAGTCTCCCATCTGGCCGCCATGCTCGTGGCCGGCGCCCTCGCTTCAGCCCCGGCTTTCGCCCAGAAGGGCGGCGCCGTTGCCACTGTCAATGGCCAGGCCATTTCCCAGAACACCTACAACGCCTTCATCGCCCAGCAAAAGGCCCAGGGTACGCCGGATTCGCCGGAGTTGCAGAACGCCGTCAAGGAAGAACTGATCCGCCGCGAAATCCTCGTCCAGGA
>DATIUN010000097.1:0-4982 GCA_035466795.1 Azonexus sp.
AGGGAACGAACTACAAGGGGCGGCCGGTCAATGTGGTCCGGCCTGGCGCTGAGGCTGCTGCGCAGCGGCCGATTCAATAGAAGGATTTATTCATGCCGCAATTGTCCATTGTCGTGCCGACCTTCAACGAGACCGGGAACATCGCCGAACTCAGGGATCGCGTTGCAGCCGCGCTGTCCGGGGTCGATTGGGAGATGATCTACGTCGATGACGATTCCCCGGATGGTACGTCGGCAACGGTTCGCGAACTGGCGCAGCGCGACAACCGGGTTCGCTGCATCCAGCGCATCGGCCGGCGCGGGCTGTCGTCGGCCTGCATCGAAGGGATGCTGGCGTCCTCGGCGCCAATTGTGGCGGTCATCGACGCCGATCTGCAGCACGACGAGCGACTGCTGCCGGCGATGTTCGATGTCCTGCGCGACGAGGAAATCGATGTCGTGGTCGGCAGCCGCTACACCGAAGGCGGCAGCATGGACGGGTGGGACCGGACCCGCGCGGCGACCAGCCGCTTCGCGACCAAGCTCAGCCGCCTGGTGCTCAAGGCTGATCTGCAGGACACCATGAGCGGATTCTTCATGGTCCGGCGCGCGGTGGTCGAGCGCTGTGCCAGGGCCGGCATGTCCGGCGTCGGTTTCAAGATCTTGCTCGACCTGTTCGCGACGTCGCCGACGCCGCTGCGCTGCCGCGAGTTGCCGTATGAATTCCGCAACCGCTTTTCCGGCGAGAGCAAGCTCGACACCATGGTGGCGTGGGAGTATTTCATCATGCTGCTCGACCACTATTTCGGCCGGGTCGTGCCGATTCGCTTCATCGCCTTTTCGCTGGTCGGGCTCCTCGGTCTGGTGGTTCACCTGCTTGTCCTGAGCCTGCTTTTCCGTGGCGCAGGGATGTCTTTCCTCGCCGCGCAGGCCTCGGCGACCATGATCGCGATGACCTTCAATTTCGTCATCAACAATGTGTTGACCTACCGCGACATGCAGTTGCGCGGCTGGCAATGGCTGCGCGGCTGGCTATCGTTCACGCTGGCCTGCAGCGTCGGGGCCCTGGCCAACGTCGGGATCGCCACCTACCTGTTCGATCAACGCGCCTACTGGGTTCTTTCCGCCGTCGCAGGCGTCCTGGTCGGCGCGGTCTGGAACTATGCGGTGACCGCGGTCTACACCTGGAAGAAGCCGAAATCGGGCTAGGCCCATCTTCGCCGGTCGGTCGTGGCGCGCCCGCCAGAACCTTTCGCCGCATGGCGGGTCAAGCTCAGTATGCTCAATGCCGATTTCTCCGAACGCGTCGTACTAGACACGCTGCAGCTCCCGTGGCAGCAATCGCCTTCACCCCAGGTATGGCGCCGTCTGCTCGAAAGGGACGGTGGCGAGGTCGCCCGGGCAACTTCCATCGTCCGCTATGACGCTGGCGCCATTTTTCCGGCGCACGGCCATGATCTCGGGGAAGAAATCATTGTCCTGGATGGCGTATTTTCAGACGAGCATGGCGACTACGGTCCCGGTACCTATATAAAAAATCCGCCGGGATCGACGCATACTCCGTTTTCCGAAAAGGGTTGTACCATCTTCGCCAAACTGCGGCACCTCGATCCGCTTGATCAGGAACGGGTGGTGATCGATTCCCGCAGGAGCAGATGGCACGCCGGCATGGTTGCCGGGCTTTCGGTCATGCCACTCGCGGAGTTCGCGACGCAACACACAGCGCTGGTGCGCTGGGCGCCCGAGACCTATTTCAACCCCCACCGGCATTACGGCGGCGAGGAGATATTCGTTCTGGAAGGCGTCTTTGCCGACGAGTTCGGGGAGTATCCCGCCGGAACCTGGCTCCGTAGCCCGCACATGAGCATGCACAAGCCGTTCAGCCGCGAGGGATGCCTCATTTTCGTCAAGACCGGCCATCTGCCTGTCCTGCCGGACGCCCTGGCCGCAAACTGAGCGTTTCTCCGGGATTCCTCGGGCCTTGCATTTTCTGTGCTGTGTGTCGATAATAACCAAGCGCTTGCTTGCTTAATTAATAGACACGTTTTCCGGAGAACGCAATATGGCCCAGACAGCCGCCCAGTCCCCCTATCCCAACCTTCTGGCGCCGCTGGACCTCGGCTTCACCAAGCTCAGGAATCGCACCCTGATGGGGTCGATGCACACCGGGCTGGAAGAAGAGAAAAACGGTTTCGAACGCATGGCGGCCTTCTATGGGGAGCGGGCGCGCGGCGGCGTCGGCCTGATCGTCACCGGCGGCTTTGCGCCGAACCTCGCCGGCCGGGTTTACCACTTCGGCTCGCAGTTCAGTTTCTCCTGGCAGGTCGGCAAGCATCGCCTGATCACCGCTGCCGTCCATGCCGAGGGCGGCAAGATCGCGCTGCAAATCCTGCATACCGGGCGCTATGGCTACCATCCGCTCAATGTTGCGCCCTCCAAGTTGCGGGCGCCGATCAATCGCTTCACGCCGCGTGCGCTGACCCGCTGGGGGATCCGCAAGACGATCGGCGACTATGCCCGCTGTGCCCAACTGGCGCAGAAGGCAGGCTACGACGGCGTCGAGATCATGGGGTCCGAAGGCTACCTGATCAACCAGTTCATCGCGCCGCAGACCAACATGCGCACCGACGAGTGGGGCGGCAGTTTCGAGAACCGCATCCGCTTCGCGGTCGAGACGGTGCGCGCCACGCGCGCCAAGGTCGGGCCCAACTTCATCATCATCTTCCGCCTGTCGATGCTCGATCTCGTTGCGGGCGGCAGTACCTGGGACGAAGTGGTCGAACTCGCCAAGGCCATCGAGGCGGCGGGGGCGACGATCATCAATACCGGCATCGGCTGGCACGAGGCGCGCATTCCGACCATCGCGACGATGGTGCCACGCGCCGCCTTCGCCTGGGTGACGAAACGCCTCAAAGGAGCCGTCAAGATACCGCTGATCACCACCAACCGCATCAACACGCCCGAGGTTGCCGAGGAAGTGCTGGCTTCGGGTTGCGCCGACATGGTGTCGATGGCACGCCCCTTCCTCGCCGACGCCGATTTCGTGAACAAGGCCGCTGCCAACAAGGCGGACGAAATCAATACCTGCATCGCCTGCAACCAGGCTTGCCTCGACCATATCTTCAACGGCAAGCTGACCTCCTGCCTGGTGAATCCGCGTGCCTGTCACGAAACCGAACTGATCATCGAGAAGACGACGGCACCGAAAAAGCTGGCCATCGTCGGCGCCGGCCCCGCCGGCATGGCCTGCGCCACCACGGCCGCCGAGCGCGGACATCAGGTGACCTTGTTCGACGCCGCCGACCGCATCGGTGGCCAGTTCAATATTGCCAAGCAGATTCCGGGCAAGGAAGACTTCAACGAGACGCTGCGCTATTTCGGGCGGCGCATCCAGACCAGCGGCGTCGACCTGCAATTGAACCGGCGCGTTGACGTTGCCGCACTCAAGGCCGGCGGCTTCGATCACGTCGTGCTGGCCACCGGCATCGTGCCGCGCCAGCCGCCGATTCCGGGAATCGACAGCAGCAAGGTGGCAAGCTACCTCGACATTATCGAGGGCCGGAAATCTGCGGGCAAGACAGTGGCCATCGTCGGCGCCGGCGGCATCGGCTTCGACGTCGGCGAGTTCCTGACCCACGCCCACGACGACAGGAGCGAGGCCGAGCGCTTCAACGACGAATGGGGCATCGACACCGAATACAGTAACCGCGGCGGCCTCAAGGCGCCGGTGGACGAGACCGCCCCGCGGCAGGTCTACCTGTTGCAGCGCAAATCGTCCAAGGTCGGTGACGGGCTGGCCAAGACCACCGGCTGGATCCGCCGCACCCTGCTCAAGAAGCGTGGGGTGCAGATGATCGCCGGGGTGAATTACGAGCGCATCGACGACGCGGGGCTGCACATCACTGTAAATGGCGAAGCGAAGACCTTGCCGGTCGATACCATCGTCATCTGCGCCGGGCAGGAGCCGCGCCGCGAACTGCAGGCGCCGCTGGCGGCAGCGGGCATTGCGTTCACCCTGATCGGCGGCGCCGATGTGGCGGCTGAACTCGATGCCAAGCGCGCCATCGACCAGGGCACGCGCCTAGCGGCCAGGCTGTAGCCATGCCGCGCCGCAAAGCCGAAGCCGGGCTCGAACCCAACCGCCGCGCCGAGTTGCTGCGCGCAGCGGCACGGTTGTTTGTCGAGAAGGGTTTCGCGGCAACCACCACGCGGGATATTGCGGAGGCCGTTGGCATGCGTTCGGGCAGTCCGTTCTATCACTTCCGCAGCAAGCAGGAATTGCTCAAGGAGGCGATGATCGACGGCCTGGAGGCCGGACGGGCGCGTATCGCAGTTGCCATCGCCGGTGTCACCGACCCCGAGCAACGTCTGCACCTTCTAGTGCGTACACATCTCGGAACCTTGCTTGAAGGTGACTGCAATTCGCCGATGCTGCTCAACGAAACACGCTCGCTGGAGGTCAACGAGCGCGCCGAGATTGCCGCCGCTTTCGACCGCTACCAGGAGCCCTGGCAGGCGACGCTGGACGAGCTGGCGGCCAGCGGAAAGATACGCTCGGCCGCGCCGCCGCTACGCCTGTTCCTGTTCGGCATGCTCAACTGGTCAGGCCACTGGTATCGCCCGGATGGGCCGCTCACGGTCGATCAGTTGGCCGGCAGCGCCGTCGCAATGCTGCTCGGGCACAGCGCTCCGGAGCTGAGCCGGGCCTGAACCTGCGGAGTCCTGGGAGCGTCGGGGGCGTGGTGTTGGCCGGTAGACGCCGAAATCGCTGTATCCTGCGAGAAAAAGCGGGAACGAAAATCAGCGGATGGCATCTACGCGGACTGCAAGCAAGCGAAAGGAGGCGCATCATGTATCGCCTGATCTACAAGAGCAGGGTCACCAGGGAACTGGACTGGCCAGTCATCGAAGAAATCCTGCATCATAGCGCAGCCAACAATTCGCTTGCCGAGGTTACCGGGTTCCTGCTCGCCACCCGAAGCCATTTTCTTCAGGTTATCGAAG
>DATIUN010000098.1:0-5576 GCA_035466795.1 Azonexus sp.
CTGACGATGAACCCACCCGGCCCGCTTGCCGGAAAATCCATCGTCGTCACCCGGGCACGGGCGCAAGCCGGGCCGCTGGCGGCTGCCATTGCCGCGCAGGGCGGCGAACCGCTGATCTTCCCGTTGCTTGAAATTTCACCAGCCGCCGATGCGCAGCCGCTGGTTGCCGTCGTGGCGCGGCTGGCGGATTATGCGCTGGCCGTTTTCATCAGCCCCAATGCGGTCGACTACGCCCTGCCGGTCATTCTGGCGCGCGGCGCCTGGCCGGCCGGCCTGCTGCCGGCGGCAGTCGGGCAGGGCACGGTCAAGGCGCTGGCGGCGCACGGCATTGCCGGTTGCATCGCGCCCAGCGAGCGTTTCGATTCCGAGGCGCTGCTGGCCTTGCCGGAAATGGTGGATGAACGCGTGGCCGGGCGTCGCATCGCCATTTTTCGCGGTGATGGCGGTCGTGAATTGCTGGCCGATACGCTGCGTGCGCGGGGTGCCGAGGTCGATTGCGTGACTTGCTATCGCCGTTCCGGGCCGGCGGATGGCGTCGCGCCGCTGCTCGTTGCGTGGCGCGCCGGCCGGCTCGACGCGCTGACCGTATCGAGCAGCGAGGGGCTGCGCTATCTGGTCGATCTGCTCGACGCCGAGGGCCGTGCTTTTCTGCAAAAAACCCCGGTTTTCGTGCCGCATGCGCGCATCGCCGAAAACGCACGGGCTTTGGGTTTAAGCAACATTATCCTGACCGATGCAGCGGATGCCGGCATCGTTGCCGGCTTGCGTGCTTATAATTGGCCGCTATGACACCTGACGACACGACCCCCACTTCGCCGCCGACACCCCGGAATCCACCGCCGCAATCACCGGCAGCGACACGCTTTAGCCCCTGGCTGCTGGTGGCCGTGGCGGCGCTCGCGCTGGCCGGCTGGCAGTGGTTCGAGACTCGCCACAAGCTTGTCGACATGCAGGAACAGGTTGCGCGTCGACTGGCCGAGGCTGATTCCGCCAGCAAGGAAGATCGCGGCGCCTTGAAGCAGATGCGGGAGCAGGTCGAAAGCCTGCAGGGCAAGCTGGGCGCCGCCGATGCCCGGCTGACCGAATTCCAGTCGCAGTCGGAGGCGCTGCAGGCGCTCTATCAGGATCTCGCGCGCAGTCGTGAAGATTCCGGACTGCTCGAGGCCGAGCAAGCGATCGTGCTGGCCGGGCAACAATTGCAACTGGCGGGCAATGTGCCGGCGGCGATTCTGGCGCTGCGTACTGCCGAAGCCCGCCTGGCCGGTGTGGACCGCCCGCAGGCGCTGCCTTTGCGCAAGGCTCTGGCGTATGATCTGGAGCGCCTGACGGCGCTGCCGACGGTCGATGTGGCCGGAACCAGCCTGCGTATCGAGCAAGTGCTGGGCGCCATCGACAAGCTGCCCCTGGTGATGGATGCGCGGCCGTCGGAAGCAGGTCAAAAGACCGAAGGGGAGCAGTCTGTGCCCTGGTGGCAACGTACTGGCAGCGAGATCTGGCGGGAATTGAAAAGCCTCGTTCGCATCCAGCGCTTCGACCGCGAGGAGGCCTTGCTTCTGGCCCCCGGCCAAGCTTACTTCCTGCGCGAAAATCTGAAGCTGCGCCTGCTGAGCGCCCGTCTCGCCCTGCTCTCGCGTGACCAGAGTGCCTTCCGCGGCGAGCTCAAGGCGGCCAGCGACGGGCTGGCCCGCCACTTCGACGGAAGCGACAAGGGGGTTCAGGCGGCTCAGGAGACGCTGCGCCAACTGCTGACGACCGAAGTCGTCATCGAGGTGCCCAAATTGATCGAGACCCAGGCTGCGCTGAGCAGTCTGCGCAGCGGCAAGGACGCCAAGTGAAGGGCCTGTTCTGGGTTCTCGCCCTGTTCGGGCTTGCCGTTGCCGCCGCCCTCGGGGCGCGCCTCAACGACGGCTATGTCCTGCTGGTCTTCCCGCCCTACCGGGCTGAGGTCAGCCTGAACCTGTTCGCTCTGGCGCTGGTTGCAGTCGTTCTGGCGCTTTACATGGTAATGCGGGCGCTGGCGGTGACCGTCGGCCTGCCGAAGCGGGTTCGGGAATACCGCGAGCGCCGTCAGCGCGAACGCGCCGGGCTGGTCTTTCAGGATGCCGTGCGCCTGCTGTTCGAGGGGCGTTTCGGTCAGGCGATGAAAAAGGCCGGCGAGTCCTACGCGGCCGGTACGGCGCCCGGACTTTCAGCGCTGATTGCGGCGCGCGCCGCGCAACGGCTGCGCGAACCGGAGAAACTGCAGGACTGGATGACGCGCGCCATGTCGGACGACCCGCGCAACGAGGCGGCGACGCTGATGCTCGAAGCCGAGATGATGAACGAGTCGCGCCGCTTCGACGAGGCGCTGGCGGCGCTGGATCGCCTGCAGGACAAGAAGGGCCGGCACATCGCCGCACTCCGGCTCGAATTGCGGGCGCGGCAGGGTAACGGTGACTGGGATGGCGTGTTGAAGCTCGCCCGCCAGCTCGAGAAGCGCGATGCGCTGCCGCCCGAGGTCGCGCGCGAGGTCAAGACGCTCGCCCATCTGGAAAATATCGCACGGCGGCGCGCCGATGCCGGCCAGCTGCAGAATTACCTGCGCGCCGTGCCGGCCGCCGAATACGGGCGGCGGCTGGTGCTGGCCGGCGCCCGCGCGCTGGTCGAACTGGATGCGTCGGATGCCGCGCAAAAGCTGATCGAAGGCGCGCTCGACGGTTATTCCGAGGCGGGCTGGCAGCCCGAACTGGTGGCGTTGTACGGCGGGCTGACCGGGCCGGGACTGACCGCGCGCATCGCCAAAGCCGAGAACTGGCTGCGCCAGTATCCCGACGAAGCGGCGCTGTTGCTGGCACTCGGGCGCATGTGCATGAATCAGCGGCTGTGGGGCAAAGCGCAGAGTTATCTGGAAGCGTCGCTGGCGCTTGAGGAGACGCGTGACGCGCATCTGGCGCTGGCCGACCTTTGCGACCAGCTCGAGCGGAGCGACGAGGCCAACCGCCATTTCCGGGCCAGCGTGCGGCTCGAAACACGCTGACCGTGATCGACTGGAAGATGCGTGGGCTTTGAACTCAGGCCCAGTCGGCGGGGCGCAGGAAGACCTCGTACAACTCGGCTTCCGGCGTGCCGGCTTCCGGCTTCCAGTCATAACGCCATTTGACGATCGGCGGTAGCGACATCAGGATCGATTCGGTGCGTCCGCCCGATTGCAGGCCGAACAGGGTGCCGCGGTCCCAGACCAGGTTGAACTCGACGTAACGGCCCCGGCGGTAGGCCTGAAAGTCGCGCTCGCGTTCGCCGTAAGGCGTGTCGCGGCGCCTGGCCAGCACCGGCAGATAGGCTTCGGTGAAGGCATTGCCGACGGCCTGCGTCAAGCTGAAGCAGCGCTCGAAACCGCCTTCGTTCAGGTCATCAAAGAAAACGCCGCCAACGCCGCGCGGCTCGTTGCGGTGCTTGAGAAAGAAATACTCGTCGCACCACTTTTTGTATTTTGCATAGACCTCATCGCCGAACGGGGTCAGCGCGTCCTTGCAGGTCTGGTGAAAATGGGCGACATCCTCGCGTTGACCGTAGTAGGGCGTCATGTCCATGCCGCCACCGAACCACCAGACATCCTCCTCGCCCTCCTTGCTGGCGACGAAGCAGCGCACGTTCATGTGCGCCGTCGGGCAGTAGGGGTTGCGCGGATGGAGGACCAGCGACACGCCCATCGCTTCCCAGGCGCGCCCGGCCAGTTGCGGCCGCACGGCAGTGGCCGAGGCGGGCAGCGATTTGCCGGTGACGTGCGAGAAATTGACCCCGCCGCGCTCGAAGAAATCACCGTCCTCGATCAGCCGCGATATGCCACCGCCGCCTTCCGGGCGTTCCCAGCTATCGGTGCGGAACGGCTGGCCGTCGAAGGCTTCGAGTTCGGCGACGATGCGGGCTTGCAGGCCGGTAAAAAAATCCTTGAGGCGGCTGGTGTCCATTGCGTCTCCGCGAAAAAAGCGGGCGGTCAGTGCCGCCCGAGTCGATTATGCCTGGAACGGATTAGCGGCTGATTGCGCGATGGCCGATGTCCGTGCGGAACTGCATGCCGTCGAAATGGATCTGGGTGGCGGCTTCGTAGGCGAGATTCTGGGCGATCTTGATGTTTTCGCCGAGCGCGGTCACGCAGAGCACGCGACCGCCGCTGGTTACGACCTCGCTGTCCTGGTTGGCCGTGCCGGCGTGGAAGACGTGGGCGTATTCGCCGAAGCTGTTGCCCTTGGGCAGACCGCTGATCACATCGCCCTTCCTCGGCGTTTCCGGATAGTTGGCGGCAGCCAGCACGACGCCGAGCGCGATGCGGCGGTCCCACTCGGCTTCGATCTGGTCGAGCGTGCCGTCGATGCCATGTTCCAGCAGCTTGACGAAGTCGGATTTCAGGCGCATCAGGATCGGCTGGGTTTCCGGGTCGCCCATGCGGCAGTTGAATTCCAGCGTCTTGACCGCGCCGTCCTTGCCGATCATCAGGCCGGCGTAGAGGAAACCGGTGAACGGAATGCCGTCGGCGGCCATGCCGCGCACCGTCGGCAAAATGATTTCGCGCATTGCCTTGGCGTGCACTTCCGGCGTTACCACCGGGGCCGGTGAGTAGGCGCCCATACCGCCGGTGTTGGGTCCGCTGTCGCCGTCGCCGATGCGCTTGTGATCCTGGCTGGAGGCCAGCGCGAGCACGTTTTTGCCATCGACCATGACGATGAAGCTGGCTTCCTCGCCGTCGAGAAACTCCTCGATGACGACGCGGGCGCCGGCATCGCCGAGCTTGTTGCCTGACAGCATGTCATCGATGGCGGCATGCGCTTCCGCCAGCGTCATCGCGACGACAACGCCTTTGCCGGCCGCCAGGCCGTCGGCCTTGATGACGATCGGCGCGCCTTTACGGTCGATGTAGGCATGTGCTGCGGTCGACTCGGAGAAAGTCTCGAATTCCGCGGTCGGGATGAGGTGGCGGGCCATGAAGCGCTTGGCGAAATCCTTCGAGGATTCGAGCTGGGCGGCTTCCCGGGTCGGGCCGAAGATCTTCAGGCCGCGGGCGCGGAAGACGTTGACGATGCCGGCAGCGAGCGGCGCTTCGGGGCCGACCACGGTGAGGTGTACGCCTTCGCGCTCGGCGAAGGTCGCGAGGGCGACAGGGTCGACGAGGTTGACGTTCTGCAGCCCGGATTCGCGTTCCGTTCCGGCGTTGCCGGGGGCAACGTAAACTCTATGCACGCCTTCCGACTTGGCGAGGCGCCAGGCCATCGCATGCTCGCGGCCGCCGGAACCGATTACCAGTATCTTCATTGGGAAAGATCCTTTTCTGGACTTCATTTGCACCATTGTCGCTCGCACGGAATGCCATCATTGTTGCCATCCATCTTCGTGCCGGGGCAGTTCCTGAGAAACCAGGTGGCCTCTTCACACGAAGTCATTTTGCTCGGTTTGCTCAGTGACGGAAGTGACGCGCACCCGTCATGACCATGGCCAGACCGTGTTCGTCCGCCGCGGCGATGACTTCCTCGTCGCGCATCGAGCCGCCCGGCTGGATGACGGCCTTGGCGCCGGCGGCGGCCAGCACATCGACACCGTCGCGG